>JANQMK010000128.1 GCA_028280085.1 Pseudomonadales bacterium | reverse complement strand
CTTTCCTCTTACAGACATTAACCACTCAGTATAGGGTAGCAAAATGATTCGAAAGCCAGCGACAAGATCGTATTCCGCGATACACAGTTTCGTGTCTTTGCCGTTCTGGGGCGCACAGTGGCAAACGTCGACTTAATTGGATTCGTTGTTCTTTTATATCAAGTGGATTTTAACTGATAAAAAAATATAGTGATTTTTATAAGATTTCATTTAATTATTATTGCTGCTATTTTATTAAATTTCTTAAAGCTTATACCTATGCATGGTATTCAATAAAGGTATTTCTGTTAAAGTAAATACAGTTATTCTCTCTATCTTTTTTATTTGCCCTAGAAAATTTCTCTCTGAAGTCTTGGAATCATGCGGTTTCGCGAAAATTGACGACACATTGGTTGGCTTCTATAACTCTTATCTTCACTATCGGCGACCAAAGTAACTTACACATTTACCAATAGTGAAAGATAAAAAGTGGTTTATTCGTGAAATTGAAAGTGATTAAGCTGCTAGAAGGCGTTGTTCAGTTGATCACGCTGGCAGGGAAAGCCAAATGGATGGGAACGGGAGCGTGGTTTACTGAGTTGAATGTATCTGTTGCTGACCTTAAACTATAAACTAGATGCCTATAACAAAAAAGGGCGATATAACTCGCCCTTTTTTGTGACTGACTTAACCGACAGATCAGAGATCTTATTTTCTTCGCGTCGCTAACAATCCAAATAGCCCCGCTAACATTATTAGCAATGTAGGGGGAGATGGGATACCTGTTGGTGGCACTACTGTTGGCGGTTCATAAACGCCGTAGAGACCGTTATTACCCATCTGTACCAGGATTTGTGAGGCAGGGTCGGCAACATTTAGGTCAATGGCGTTATTGCCATTATTGTTATAAAGTGAGCTTACGCCATTAAAAATGGGGTGGCTGCTTACAGTGGCAACATTGCCACCAACACCGTTATAGGGGCTGCCGAAACTCAGGCCAAAGTTATTTAGAAAGGTGTTCCAGCGAGCAGCTTCGTTGGCCGGGCCGCCAACGCCAGTGCCGCCAGCTAAATATACGTCACCGCCTGCATTGACGTAGTCAATTAATACTTGGTTATCCGCAGGATTACCGGCTAAGAAGACCGCATCGTAAGAGAGCAGCGTCGGGACATCAAAGGTAACGGCAGTACTGGTGGTCCAGCCGTGACCAGCACTGGTCATCGTATTAGCTAAAGAAGAGCCAGTAAGGCCAAAGTTCGTAGAATATGCAAGGAAATTGCCGCTTCCACCGCCGGTAAACCAATTGGCTACATTGGTGACGAAGGTGCCAGTGTTACTATTTTGTGAATAGCCCACATTCGACAGGGTCCACTCATCGTTAGCCACCACGATTTTACCAGCGTTAGCGATTGTTGAAGATAGGGCTGTCGCGGCCGTAAGACCTAACACTGCAAGAGACTTCTTAAACATTTATCATTCCTTAAATTTTAGATTAATTAATGGCCCGTTAATTGAATCAATGCAGAGCAATATTATAAGATTGTTTAAAAACTTAACCGGAAAACATTTCTTATAAAAATATCACCAATTATTGTTAGTCGATAACCAGCACATACAATAAATATCTCATTTTTACAAGCAAAGACTAAACCAGTAATAAAATTGTCATTAAAATTAATTAGTTAACCAGTTGACTACTTAGCGCAATAGACAATATTGTCAGTTTATTCGACACAGGCCTGTATTCTGATTAAACAATTTTGCTGGCTAACCTAAACGATTTATTGATTCATTCAGCCACGTTAAATAATAAATCTATTCACAAGACGAATTGGTCAGTGTAGTAGAAGCACAATGATTGCGCCAGCCCACTAAACTTTGCGCGCTGGAGGAAGGTTGTCAAAATGTTCGCTTGTGGTGCTGATAGGAGGAATTTTTACCGGTTACCGGTGTTATTTCTCGATGGCCTTAACCTATAAGCGGATTAGTAATTTACAAGGCTGACTCAGCCGCCGTTGTCGTACTAAACCAGGCGATGCCAACGAGTGGCCATAAACTGACATGAGCGATAGATTTTGCAGAGTCGTGTTGTGCTATCCAAGCTGCGAGAGGAGGTAAATAACGATAGTAGGTTTCTACTAGCCAACGCTATAGCCGCTTCGACGCTGCCGAATTCAGGGTTAATTTGTGCCTCAGTACGCAGACCGTCATCAAAGGTAATATCAAGAATCAGGGCAGTCTATCCCAACATTGGTAGTATCGATTCTATCTATCCATCCGCCGTTGCTCTTTTTATAAGAATCGATTAATGACATATCCAAACATGTATGACTAATCGAAAGCGTTTCCAGCATTGGATTATTTTCGCTGCTGAGAATCAGTGTCTTTACTTCTTTTCTATGATCTATATCTATACGTACCAGTTTAGATTGATAGGTAAAGTCCAAGCCGACAAAAGAGGAATGTTGGGCCTCGAAAAGTTCCAGCATTGTATTGTATGTTAGGTTAATATCGGTTAGTAGACTATCTGATAGCTGTAACCTTTCTATTAGCACAAAGTACTTCGCTCACTAGGTTCTTTGATCTGAGAATTGGGCAATCAAAAGCGAACCTATCCGAGAGTTCATGGCTGAAAAAAATTCCACTGACTAGCTTGTGCTATTTGATATGGCAGTTGATTCAAAGGCAAGCATGAGTTGTTTACGTGCTTTACCCCAACGATACTGGCCAAAATACCCTGTTTGTTGAATTACCCGGTGACAGGGAATTATATAGCCAATATTATTTTTGCCGACCGCAGAGCCGACTGCTCGTGCTGCTTTGGGTTGTTCCATTAGCTCGGCAAGATTACCGTAGCTGGAGACATTCCCTGGCGGGATAGTTAAAAGCGCTTGCCATACTTTAATCTGGAAATTGGTTCCTTTTAATAATACATAGAGTGGTTGCTTGATAGGATTTTTGAGATGGCGCTGCTGAAAAATTCTCTCAATGAAGGGCTTTGTGATTGTTTGCTCGGCGAAAAAATTTGCTTTCGGCCATTGGGCTTTTAACGCAGAAATACGATCTTGTTCCTCTCCGGGCGCGAGAAAAGCTAGATGGCAAATCCCTCTTTGAGTGGTAGCAATTAAACATAAACCAAAAGGCGTGACGTGCATGCCGTAGCTAATATCTAGTCCTTGACCAAGGTAGGCATACTCCCCCGGGGTAACGGCGTCACATTGTACTAGTAGGTCATGTAGCCGACTAGAACCAGATAATCCGATACTGAGGCTTGTATCCATTACGGTATTGGATTGGCGCAAGAGCTTTTTAGCGTTCTCTTTATTGATGAATTGGAGAAAGCGCTTTGGCGAGATACCAACCCAGTCGGAAAATAGACGTTGGGCATGATATTCTCCTAATTGTAAAGCGGATGCTACCTGCTTAAGGGAAGGTTGTTGTTGAGCATTGTCGATCAAATACTGGATGGCGTGAGATATTCGTTCGTAGTTTTCGATGCTATAAACAATTGGTTTGCTCGCATCAGCTGGTTGAATAGTGCTGGCCAGGCTGCGTTGATCATCATTGGTTAACGTGTTTGGCATATTGATCAATTATTGGCTCGTAGAATGAGTTATGTTTTTCAATATGATAATCGTTTCATAATGGCACGTTTTTCTCCACCCGGTTCTTGCTGAGTCATCAGAAAAATAGCCGCGCAGAAAAAAACCCGGTGAAACCGGGTCAGAGTGATGACAAACCCCTAGCCGTTAGTCTGGGGGTTTTGTTTTAATAGGCCTCTCAAGTTGGAGGCCAACATGCTCAAAGACCCATCCCCCAA
>JANQMK010000111.1 GCA_028280085.1 Pseudomonadales bacterium | reverse complement strand
ATCGTTAAGAAGGGCGTCGTTGATAAATCGTTCTTAACACAGTTTGCCAATATAACCGGGGGTGAATCTAGCACTTATGGTGATTTTTCTGCTCAAATGAGTGCGAACAATGTTGGCACATCACGCTTATCGGCGCTGGTGGACATGATGGGTAACGCTGATTATCTCAGCGCGTTAACTGAACTGAATAATTATGGCGAACGCTTAGCGAGACAGACCTTACAAGCCATACCTGATGGTGACTATCATTTTGTCGATGTATTAGATGATGATGGCAAAGGTACCATCGATGTAAAAATAAGTGTCAACGTCAGCGTTCAAGGTGACCGAGTGAGTTGCGACTTTAGTGGTAGTGATAAGCAGGTCAAAGGCAATATTAACTGTCCCGTCGCAGTGGTAGCGGCAGCGGTCTACTATATCTTTCGTTGCTTGATGCCTGATTACACGCCAGCATGTGCCGGCACGTTTAGACCTATTGATATTCATGCTCCCGAAGGTAGTTTGCTCAATGCCGTGCGCCCGGCAGCAGTTGCCGCCGGCAATGTTGAAACCTCGACCCGTATTGTCGATGTGGTGTTGGGTGCTTTAGCACAGGCTATTCCTGATGCCATTCCTGCCGCTAGCCACGGTTCGATGAATAATGTTGCGATGGGATTGATGGTGAGTGAAGGTGAGGGGTGGGATTATTACGAAACAATTGGCGGCGGCATGGGAGGCAATAGCGGCGGACCAGGCCTTAGCGCGGTACACACTCATATGACCAATACCTTGAATACACCTATCGAAAGTTTAGAAATGCACTATCCATTGCGAATTTTACGTTATGCCATAAGGCAAGGTTCGGGCGGCATTGGACAGCACCCCGGAGGCGATGGTGTGATTCGGACATTTGAGTTTTTGGCGCCAGCGCAGGTCACCCTGTTGACTGAAAGGCGTTCGCAGGCACCCTGGGGTTTACAAGGAGGGGGCAAGGGGGCAATGGGAAGAAATTTACTGAATGACAAAAAAATTGCCGGTAAGGTGGCATTTCGTACTAATTATGGTGATAAGTTGCAGATCGAAACAGCCGGTGGTGGCGGTTGGGGAAAGCGGTGAGGAAAACAAACGGGGTGGCAAGCAAAGGAGTAAAAATATAGGAATAAAAATAAAGTAATCGTTGAATGTTATTGGCCTGTGTGTCGAACAAAAAAAAATGCGCAAACAAAAAACATGCTGCGCATTTTTTAGGTAAGTAACTTGTCTAATTGAAGGACCCCGGCTTCATCTTTCATCCCAGCTTCACAGTTCATAAAGAACTAGCAGCTGGGCCGGCAATCACCTAATTACTTACAATAACAGCCTTTGTTACCAGTTATATGCTAAGAGCTTCACAGTTTAGAGGCGCAAAATCGATAGCATTTTTCGAAACTTGGCATGTCCAAACGATGCCATTGGGATCAGTGGCTGTGGCGACTGTGCCTGTTTCAGACGTTGTCGTCGGCAGTGAAGCCTTTAAATTGAGTTTGATATCTTGATTAGTTTGTACATCATCTAGCTTAACAGTTATTTCCAGCGTAATTTCATTACCTGCTGATGTGATAAACCTTGCTGATTGTATATGGGTACTATAGTTCGCGTTTAAGTTGAACCGTTCTAGCTCTGATGTCTGAGTTGGAAATCTGCCTTGCATGGCATAGAACTCAGTAATCTGAGCTTTGGGTTTGGCGGCAAATGCCATCACTTCAGCGAGCTTGCTTTTGTTGACATAGTTTTGATAAGCCGGCAATGCCATTGACATCAAAACACCAATGATCGCAATAACGATCATTAATTCAACGAGTGTAAATCCTTTCTGTTGTTTCATGGTAGTAGACTCCTAGTTTTAACTTTTAACCAATCATATTAATGCTGTGATGGTCAGTGCTTAGTCTGTTGTTATGATCAATGCTATGAGTACACACCGTATAAATATAACAAACAATAAATACTATGCACGTTGCACGTTTAAATTATTAAACCGTATCTGACTAATTACTAACTGATCGTATGATAAAAAATCAGTGCGGTGCGTTTTTTATTCTGGAAACAATAACCATTGGTGAAGACTGAGCCTATTGAGCTGAGTGTTATTTGTTCCAAAAGCTACGATGGCACTATCACTTTAGTTTAAAATTTGTTTAGTGAAATACGGCATTGATGTTACCACAGCTCTTGGATTAAACAATATATACGAAAGAATATTTTGGGGTGATTAAAAAAAGTAAGGCATAAAAACATCATGCATGACGATATGATAAACAAATCATGATTGTGACTACTGGTTTAATTGAGTAAATAATAACGCCGCCTAAGAATACAAATTAATCTGTAAAGAATATGATAGTGTGAATAGATCGCTTTTTATTCGTCGCGGGTAATTTACAAATGGTTGTTTTTTAATTGATGGTTATTTCTGTCGTAACGGCTTGATTTGAAAATTTATCAATTAACACTTGGGTTTCAGTATCATCAAAGGCATATTCGTCTGCCAGTGTTGCTAATAGCGCTTTAGCCGGCTCTACTTGTCCTTGCTGAAGCCGATGATTGACGAGGGATATACCAAGCTGTAAGGATGGTGAAAGAGAAGGTTGTGCGTGATAGATCTTTTCGGCTTCTTTAGAACATTCGTCCGCTAAATCCAAAGCGAAATAAGCTTGGCAGCGTAATTCAACAATGTAAGCGCTTGAACTGACATCTCGATGATAATGGGTTGATACCACTAGTACTTCGACAAAGTTAGCTTGTTTTAATAGCGCTATCATGTCAGTAATAACTTGGTTATTCTCGTTTTCTTTAATTGTTATAGGGATTTGGTAACCGAGAAAAAGGACGAGCATGGTAAGAATGACTACCTTAACGCGCTTACTGGACATCAACTTCTACTCCTCAGGGTACAGCCAATTACTACTATAAACTACTACAACAGCCTGTTACTCTTTTAATGCTAGTTCAAATGTATAGGAGCGTAAAAGAACTACCTAAGTTGCTGAATCGTAATATCAAAAAGTGTGAACTAAATCCGAGAAGTTAACAGTGGTAGCATCACTAATTGCGGTAGGGTATAAAGAGAAGATGCGGCAATAACTGTAGCGCACCAATGTACGTGTAACCAGTTTGAAGCGCGTTGTATAAAGGTCTTTTTAATGTATACAGGTCTTTTTAAATAGGTAACTTTTAAATAAATAACGCTAAGGCAGCAATGTGATCTTGACTGCCAAATTGAGCCTAATATTCGGCGCAAATAGCCGGGCGTTTATCAAACCAGGGCTCTGCCTCTTCCAGTTGTTTTGCCAGTTGAAATAATGTGGCTTCATCTCCCATGGGCGCGACAAATTGTACGCCACAAGGCAAATTGTTAGCTGTCCAATAGAGCGGGACTGACATAGCAGGTTGTCCCGTCAAGTTGGCGAGTTGCGTAAACGGGTAGGGTGATAATCCTGTTTTTGCCAGGCGCTTCATGTGTAGTTGGCTGAAAATCAATTTAGTGCTGCCGAGTCGAGCCAATAGTTGACTTTGTAGGAGTTGTGTAAACTTAGGTTGTAATTCGCCAATTTGTTTTGGTGCTTTACCTAACGTGGGAGTAAGTAGCAAATCGTATTGGCGATGGAACTGTTCCATCTGTTGGGCCATATCGTGCCACGACTGCTTAAAGCTTATATATGAACTAGCTGATAGTTTTCGTCCCATAAGGCCAAATAGATAAGTAATGTCTTCGATATCGAGACGTGTTATCGGGACATTGGTTTGGGTTGAGATGGCACTTAGTTCAGCAGCGGCTTGGCCGTAGTAAAGCATGAAAAACGCCTTTGCCAATTGGTTGCCGTCTACGGGAAATGTAACTTCCTCCACCTTGTGCCCTAGCTGCGCCAAAATTTTTGCCGCGTGTTGGGCTGCGTTAATACATTCAAAATCAACTGCTGTGTCAACGGGCGACTGGTAAGTAAAACCAATTTTTAATGATCGCACTGGTTTTTTTATAATGTCGGCAAACCTAGTTTTAGGCGGAACAATGGTATGAGCTACCCCTGACTTCGCTACGGAAATTTGATCGAGCATTGCTGCACTGTCTCTCACACTGAGAGTTACCACGTGTTCAATTGCAGCGCCGTCCCAATGGTCGGTCGCCAACGGTGTTGCCGGAGTTCTGCCTCTACTTGGTTTTAAACCGAATAAACCACAATGTGCGGCGGGAATCCGAATGGAACCACCGCCGTCACTAGCACCGGCTAGCGGTACAATTCGAGCAGCGACCGCTGCCGCGCTGCCGCCGCTGGATCCACCGGCACCATACGTTTTTTGCCACGGATTGGTGGTGGGGCCGTAGGCCGTTGGTTCGGTAAAACCTGTTAAACCTAATTCGGAGCAATTGGTTCTACCAAAGATCGTGACGCCAGCCTTTAGATACCTGTTTGCCACGTCACTAGTCTGTCGGCAGATATTGCCTTTTAGTGCAGCACTGCCGCGAGTAATTTCGGTTCCGGCAATATCAGTTAATAGATTTTTGACTAAAAACGGTACGCCAATGAATGGGTTTTGCTTGTTACATTTATCGCCGGCATCGAGTGTCTTGGCCTGCTGTCGGCCTAATTCTAATAATGGTATTACAATAGCATTTACGCTGGCGTGGGTTCTCTGGTAGCGGTACACCGCTTCGTCAAACAGCTCAAGTGCGGAAACCTCCCGGCGTTTAACCAGCTCGGCCAAACCTAAACCATCGTATAGATCGTATTCTTTGAAACGATTCATAGGGTTATTGAAAGTGTATTAGTGAGTAGATTGAAATGCGAAGGTTAACAGGGAGTCACTTGAGACAAAAGTTTCTTTCAGCAAGATGACAATAAGAAAGGCATGTCAGTGGGTAAGTTAACCAATATTTGCAAGTAATAACTTGTTGATCAGCGTTGGTTGAATGAATGGGCATAAAAATACTGACTCATCGGTTTATTAATGTAATGCAAGGCGGTAAAAAAGCGGCTAGAATTGGCGGCAATTTCTAGTTTTGGTTAAAAACCATTCTAAAATTAAGGTTGCTTAGTGCAACAACTCGGGCTTTCTATCGTCATGTGTTCAATGTGGCGGCGTGTTAAAAGGTGAATTTATGGATATTATGGAAACAATTAAAGATCAAATCGAGAGTAATAAAGTCATTTTATATATGAAAGGCTCTCCCGATGCGCCTCAATGTGGGTTTTCTGCGCAAACCGTGCAAGCACTAATATCTTGTGGGGAACGGTTTGCCTATGTTGATGTGCTGAGTAATCCTGATATTCGCGCCAATTTACCTAAGTACGCCAACTGGCCGACATTTCCACAGCTATGGGTTAATAGCGAACTGATTGGTGGCTGTGACATTATCACCGAAATGCATCAGCAAGGTGAGTTACAAAAGCTACTGACTGAAGCGGTTGCAGAAGATAACGGTGAATAAACTCAAACCATTTATGGTTGTTTGATTGACTTTATCTGGACTTGTCGCAGTTTCTAGTTGTTTTGATATTGAAAGTTTCTAGTTGTTGATATCGAACAAAGAATGAAGAATCCCATTCGATAAAATTGAATGGGATTTTTTTTGGGTAGTGCACTCTCGCAATAGCGCTTTCTCATAAATGGAAATCCCCATACCCGCCTAGCTCTCATTCTGTTGTAAATGATGAATCTACTAAATAATAGAAATAAAAACGCAAATAAGATTGATTATCATTTAAAAACAAATATAATGTACTCATACTGATGACGAGTAGCTCAGTGTTTTTATCTTGCTTTGTCTATTTGTTGAACTTTTATGAGTGTGGATTTTGTGGATGTAAAAGTGATGAAAAAAAATATTACCAGAGCTGTTTCTTTTTCTCTTTTGTTAGCAGGCGCGCTTGCTTGTGGCGGTGGCGGAGGTTCTTCAGACGACCCAGCTCCAGAAGATAATAACCCTGATCAGGAAAACCCGCAAAATCCGGGTGAAGGTAATAATCCAACGGCTTTTACGCCTCCTACAACTTATACGTTTCCTAGCCGTTTTAACAGTGGTGAAAGTGCGGTGTCTTATACCGGGCAGACTGCAAGGCAGGTTCTTATTGCTGATCTTGTTTCGACAATCGCTAGCTTAGAGAGAACAATTGATAAGTCTGCAGATGATGTGTTACTGGATTTAAATTTTTATTTTCGCTTTGATGATAGCGTTGGTGGTTCGCTCGACTATCTTTTTTCTCTCGGTGACCAATCCATCATTCCAGGTCCGACCTATAACGACATTTCGTCGGGTAAAGATTTAGTGTCAAAAATTGCCGGTAATGATAGGGCTTCTCACATTCTCGACGGTGTTTTTTTTGGCTGGGATATTACTCTGGATGACCCGACGGCGGTGGTGACACCAGAAAACCTGGTCGACTATTTCTTTGATGTGCTGGCCACACAGGTCACCAAAGGCGAGGTTGACACAG
>JANQMK010000080.1 GCA_028280085.1 Pseudomonadales bacterium | reverse complement strand
GCTCTAATTCGATAGCGGCTAATAAACCTATATTTCTTATGTCGATGACATGACGGCTTCCTTTTAGGCTATGAGCAGAATTTTCCCAGTACTGCTCTTTATTCAGTGTATTATCGAATAAGTTTTCATTTTGGTACGTGTATAATGAGGCGAGGCCGGCCGCAGCAGCAATAGGGTGGCCAGAGTATGTGTAGCCATGAAATAACTCAACGGTTTCTTCGGGGCCAGACATAAATTGGTTATATATTTTGTCATTAACTAAGATAGCGCCCATTGGAATGGTTCCGTTTGTTAAGCCCTTTGCACAGGTAATCATATCAGGTATGACACCGAAGCGTTCTGCTGCGCAGATTTTTCCTAGCCTGCCGAAGCCTGTTATAACTTCGTCAAAAATTAAGATGATATTATGTTGATCACAAATATCCCGAATACGCTGAAGGTAACCCTGCGGCGGTGGTAGTACGCCTCCAGCGCCACTGACGGGCTCAACAATGACAGCGGCAATATTGTCGGCGCCATGTAAAGAAATAATATTATTTAGCTCATCAGCCAGTTTTAATCCATGGGCAGGTAGCCCTCGACTAAAAGCATTGCGTTTTATATTGAGGGTATGAGGTAGGTGATCCACCCCTGGGAGCAATGGGCCAAATACGGCACGCACGTAAGGTAGTCCGCCGACTGAAGTGCCGCCAATATTGACACCATGGTAGGCTTTTTCTCTGCCTATAAAGCGGATTCGATTGCCATTACCGCAGCTGTGGTGATAGGCTAGAGCGATTTTAAGCGCTGTGTCGACGGCTTCTGAACCCGAGTTAGAAAAAAATACATGATTAAAGGTAGCGGGAAAAGCGCTAGTAAGTTTTTTGGCAAATTCAAATGCGATAGGGTGGCCCAGGTTGAAACTGTGGCAAAAATCCAATTTATCTAATTGCTTTTTTATGGCCTGTATAATGTAAGGATTGCCGTGTCCGGCATTAACGCACCAAAGCCCGGCAGTGCCATCTAATATTCTGTTGCCATCCGCGGTCGTATAATACATGCCGCTAGCTTGTTGTAATAAGCGCGGCGATTGTTTAAAACTTCGGTTTGCACTAAAAGGCATCCAATAAGATTCTAGATCGGGATTTGGGCCGTTTTTGTCAATCATCTTGCCGTCCAAAATGTTTGCAATCGTTATTTTTTAAACACTCAACTCAGTTAATTATAGTTGCTGAGTTGTTTGCTGGCATAGTTTTAGACTTAAACTATGCTTGCTAGGTAATATGTCACCTGATATTCAACTACTTGTGGCTGATAAATAAATGAGGCCAAAACATGCTGCAAAACCCCACTTTACTAAAATCGCTGGCTTACATTGATGGTACATGGATGGCCGCGGCTGATGGCAATACTTATTCAGTTGGCAATCCTGCCAGCGGTTCGGTCTTAGGCCAGGTCCCTGACATGGGCCAAGTAGAAACTGAGCAGGCTATTCAAGCGGCTCAACAGGCGTTTGTTAGCTGGCGACAGACTACCGCTAAAGAGCGCTCGGCGCTCCTGAAGAATTGGCATCGTTTAGTGTTAGAAAATGTAGAAGACTTAGCACTGTTGTTGACGTCAGAACAAGGTAAGCCTCTAGTAGAAGCACGTGGCGAAATAGTCTATGGTGCCTCATTTATTGAGTGGTTTGCTGAAGAGGGTAAACGGGCTTATGGTTCAATTATTCCCACCCATGCTGATGACCGTCGTATTTTAGTAAATCGGCAGCCGATCGGTGTTTGTGCTCTTATTACACCGTGGAATTTTCCCAATGCCATGATAACCCGAAAGGTTGCCCCGGCATTAGCTGTCGGCTGTTGTGTCGTGATAAAACCGGCGGAAGATACACCTCTTTCGGCGTTAGCGCTGGCTGAGTTGGCCGAACAAGCGGGGATACCCAAGGGCGTCATTAATATCATCACCACTCAGAACCCCGCGGTTGTTGGCGAGCTGCTAGCAACGCATCCTATTGTAAAAAAGCTCTCTTTCACCGGTTCTACGGCTGTTGGTAAGCTATTGTATCAGCAATGTAGCTCAACAGTTAAAAAGATAACACTAGAACTTGGGGGCAATGCACCATTTATTGTGTTTGATGATGCCGATATAGACGCTGCGGTGGTCGGTGCAGTGGCATCTAAATACCGTAACTCAGGTCAAACCTGTGTTTGTACCAATCGCTTTTTGGTGCAAGAAACGGTTCATGATGAGTTCGTTGAGAAACTTTGCCATGCGGTTAAAACGTTGCAAGTAGGCGATGGATGTCAACCAAATATTCAACAAGGACCACTTATTAATGATGCGGCGATAACGAAAATTGAATCGCTATTAGCAGATGCGAAGCAGCGTGGCGCTCAAGTATTGGTAGGAGGGAATCGCCATCCGTTAGGAGGCACTTTTTTTGAACCCACCGTCTTGGCCAACGTGACTACAGCAATGCGAATTGCTCGAGAAGAGGTCTTTGGGCCGGTGGCAACTGTGTTAAGTTTTAAAGATGAAGCTCAGGCTGTCGATCTTGCAAATAATACTGAATTTGGCCTAGCAGCCTATTTTTATAGTCGAGATATGGCGCGAATTTGGCGGGTATCAGAAGCGTTAGAATATGGGATGGTAGCTGTTAACGAAGGAATTTTATCGACGGAATCTGCGCCTTTTGGCGGGGTAAAAGAGTCGGGTTTGGGTAGAGAAGGTGCGCAAGAAGGTTTGCTGGAATATCTAGAATCTCAATATGTGTGTTTAGGCGGAATAAATAGGGAACACGGTTAGCGCTTTTCATTATCATATTGACTCATTACTACGATTAATTGCGACTAAGATGTTGAGTAAGGCCATAAGATGCAAAAAGTATGGTAAAGCAGTGTGCGCCTAAGAAAGCGGCAATGAATGTCGAAGGCTTTTACACTAACTTCTTGATGTTACAAAATAATAGAGTGGTGGTTGACTTTAACTGTCTGTGCTCGCTATTCTCTGGTGCTATCTACGCTTTTTGGGTGGCTAGATTGCTGTTAGTGCACAAACGATATTGATAAAAAGTTGAGATTATGGAAGGTTGGGAGATGGAATCTTTGGTAACTCAACTGCATGAGTTAAGAACGGAGCATCGTAAACTAGACGATCAAATTATTGAGTTATCGAGTAACTCCTATGTCGATCAGCTTTTAATTCAACGACTTAAGAAGCGGAAACTGTGGCTTAAAGATATGATTGTACGCATAGAAAGTAAGATTATCCCGGATCTTGATGCCTGATCAGGATCTATAAAGCGCTTTGCGCCATGTATGCAGTGATTGCTGCGCCAGCTTTTATCT
>JANQMK010000394.1 GCA_028280085.1 Pseudomonadales bacterium | reverse complement strand
AATTAAGCCTCACCCCATAGCTTTGTAAGCCCGTTGGCAACGGATCGCGAATGCGAGTTGTGTCATCGGCATCGAGATAAACGCTAACAAAAAAGGTCCCGCCCTCGTCAACGTTATATTGCGCACTCTCTGGACCAACACTAATAGCAGAATATGCGGTGGTAGCGCCTATTAGTAACAAACTTACTATAGCCAGCGCCAGGCTTCTAATGGTGATGAACAACATGTTTCGTATCCCTACGGTCCAACATATATGTTTCTAATAACGTATGTCTCTATTGCAACTAACATCTACCTGCTAACATCTAACTGCTAGCATCTAGTCACGGCTCAGTTTGTCGCGGTAAGAGTAACTCGACACAAATAAACAAACGTTGTGTCATCAAAACGTAATAAAGTGAGCACACCCCCAAACCCGTTTGATATCGGCCTTTACTTGCTGAATTGACTTTACTTAAAAATCCCGCCCCGTTAACTCCCTAACGCCAGCAATGGCCAGAACAGCAAGGAATAGTCATTGGCTTAGATGGACAAAGACAGTAATCCAATCCGTATTTTATTGGCTGGACACAATCACATAGCATCGACATATTGCATTGACATTGCCAGTAACACCAATAACGCTACCAACTGAGTGTCAGCCAACCAGTTTTATCTTAGGTTGAATAACCCAGTAGCCAATGCCCCCCGAGACAATGCTTACTTAGTACTCTTAACACGCACTGTTTTATTGAACAAAGCGGGATGGGATCTTACCTGCAGGATTTTTAACTGTCTAGCGCACTGGGCAGTAGGAAACCAGTACATAACACAGTCAAAATTTAGACTATAAGTTTGCTATTACTGCTAAGCCCATAACATAAACCAATTTTAGCCACAGCCGTCATACGCAGGTCCGATCATAAGCAGGCTCAATGAATTTAAAAAAACTGATTAGGCGTCAGCCTCGATACCCTTATATAATTCACCGGCCTTATAAAACGCCATTGAGTCGTCTTTAAGGGAGCTATATTTTAACGATATTGTATCTAAAAAGTAGTTTTGACATAGTTTCCATGGTCCCTTATCCCCCCGCTTAGGCAACAGGTGAAGTGAACGCTGAATATAACCGGACTGAAAATCCATGAAAGGTTCTTCTTTTAATGTTGGGTCATTACGACGAGGTGCGCAATAGCTGAAATTATGCTTATCCATATAGTTAATCAAACGGCAAACATAATAACTAATTAAATCAGCCTTTAATGTCCATGATGCATTAGTATAACCTATCACCATCGACAAATTGGGCACGTCGCTAAACATTACCCCTTTGTAACTCATGAACATATGAGGCTCTATTTGCTTACCATCTATCACAACTTTAGCGTCGCCAGCAGTTTTTAATACTAGGCCAGTCGCTGTGATAACAATATCTGCATCAATGTGTTCGCCTGATCGCAGGGTAATACCATTTTCAGTAAATGTATCAATGTGATCTGTTACCACTGACACAGAGCCATCTTTAATGCGCCTAAACAAATCTGAGTCAGTGATAGCACACAGCCTTTCATCCCAAGGATTATAAGTCGGTGTAAAATGCTTTTTAATATCGTAATCTTTACCTAATTCACGGCGAACCATGCCTACAAGCAATTTCTTAACAAACTTAGGCCGTTTTTTACTGAGGCGATAAAACGACGCCATGAAGATGATTTTTCTCCACCGAGTTATTTTATAGGCCAGGCGTTCAGGTAACATCACTCGAAGCATGTTGGCTAATTTATCTTCTGCTGGTTGTGATGCCACATAAGTTGGCGAACGTTGCAGCATGGTGACATGCTTCGCTTTATCAGCCATCGCTGGCACAACAGTAATTGCTGTTGCGCCACTACCAATGACCACCACTTTTTTACCGCTGTAGTCAAATCCCTCTGGCCAAAACTGAGGATGGATAATTTTCCCCTTAAACGCTTCAAGTCCCTTAAACGTTGGCGTAAAACCTTCTTCATAACTGTAATAGCCCGTACAACTCATGATAAAATTCGCTGTATAGATTTTTTTACCACCGTCAGGTAGTTCGGCTTCAATGGTCCACCGGTCATCCTCACTTGACCAAGACGCTTTAGTTGCTTTTTGTTGGTAACGAACATATTTATCAATATTATTTTCTGATGCAGTATCTTTTATATATTGAAGAATAGTACCGCCATCTGCTATGGATTTTTTCCCGGGCCAGGGCTTAAATGAATAACCCAGCGTAAACATGTCCGAATCAGAACGCACACCAGGGTAACGAAACAAATCCCAAGTCCCGCCCATACTTTTTCTGGCTTCTAAAATGACAAAAGATTTTGTCGGACAATACTTTTGCAAATGATAGGCCGAAGAAATACCCGATAAGCCCGCACCCACTATTAACACATCGATATTTTCTTCAGTCACCGACGGCACCTCTTCAACGGTCAAAAATTGAATAAACCTGCAACTGTTTATAGATTACCATTGATTCCTTTGGGATATTATGACTTTTTTGCTCAAGGTTTTTGTCGCTCAGGGAAAAACTCAACGGCAATGGGAGCTTTTATGAGCATACTACAGTTTCATATTAGCTGAGACAATCTCATAAAACGTGTTTTTTGCTCTCATCTTATGAAATCTAGCGGATAGTTAACCTAGCTAAACAAGCCCTGCCAGACTGTTCTATTGGGCCGCCGCTGGGCGTTAATGTCAGATGCAATAGCCGTTGCATTTGTCTGCAACCGAGACACAACATCGGAACGCAAATTATACATATTATTCACTTCTCCAATATCAATACCCAGGTAATATAATTCTTGTTCTGCCATATGTAGTTTCCAACCTCGCGAATCTCGTACGGCTTTTAGCTCTCCCGCGTTAGAGTAATAGAGATAGTAATCCGTTGGCGATTTGCTAAGAGACGGGTTTGATAGTAATTGAGCAATATCGTTGCCATCAATCAGTTTAGTGTCCGGCGCAGTAGGCAATGGCGAGCCGGTAATTGATGCAACCGTTGGCAGTATATCAAGGGTGCTGGTTAGCTCATTACATACCGAAGCAGCGGGAATACCATTCGGCCATTGCATGATACACGGTGCGCGCATTCCGCCTTCATAAACAGACCCTTTGCCCCCCCTGAGCGGAATAGCACTACCGCCATTTTCTCCCTGATTAAGCCAAGGGCCATTGTCAGAAGTGAATATAATAAGTGTGTCTTGTATGATGTTAAGCTCATCCAACTTCCTTATAATCTCACCAACACTCCAATCGATCTCTTGAATAACATCCCCATACAGCCCTCTGGCGCTCGTTCCTCGAAATGCATCACTGACATGGAGTGGTACATGGGGCATGGGATGAGGCACATATAAAAAAAAGGGGTTATTACTATTTTCAGTGATAAACTGCAGCGCCCGAGCCGTTATATTTTGCGTGAGCAAGTCTTGATTGGGATTGGCATCGATAATGGTTTCATTCTCGAGAATGTAAAAAGGCGTCATATCATTCGAATACGGCGGCCCATAAAAATAATCGAAGCCTTGATGGGTTGGTAACAGCCCCGCTTGATGCCCCACATGCCATTTACCAATACAAGCAGTGGCATAACCCAAACACTTCAGTGAGTCCGCAATGGTAACCTCGTGCGGATGCAGTCCATGAATGCTGTTGGGAAACAGCACACCGTCTTCCATACTGTTGCGTCTTGGATAACACCCAGTCAGTAGCGCTGCTCGCGATGGCGTACAAACTGGCGCAGCAACATAAAAGGCATTGAAACAACAACCGTCAGCAGCCATCTTATCTAAGTTAGGTGTTGAAAAGCCCACTGCATCATTAACACCCACATCAGCGAAGCCTTGGTCGTCCGTTAAAATGATAACAATATTTGGCAAAGGGCTTGTTAACGGTGAAGGAGCAGGACAGAAATCTGCAGGGGCCGGAAAAGGATGATTGTCATTTATCCCCGCGCAGCTACTTAATAGTGATGGCAGTGCTGACGCAGCACCAATCATACTCATATTTTTTAATAGGTCGCGTCGTGATAGCTTTTTTGACGGGGTGACTTTTGATAGAGGTATTTTTGGTTGTACTTTTGGTATAGGAGTCTTTGACATAGTCGTTTACTTGCTTTATGACAGCAAACAACGTTAAGCCGGTGATGGCTTAGCTGTACTTGTTTTTTATCTTTCTGTGCTTATTGCTACCATCCATATTACAGCAATTCAAAGAAGTAAATTCGGAAATCTTATAATCATCTAACGGTTTTTAACTAATCAACAATCAAAGCCTATCGCTGTCCATGAGTCTACGAGAGGCCAAAAATCTAACTGCAGGTCCGGTTTCTCGTCAGTCCACCATATTAGCGCATTCTCTTTGGATTTGGAGAGATCTAGGCACAAATACCCTCCACCACCATTCGTGTAAACTGATATTGTCTTATTTAAAGTTACAGGACAATTATCCAGGGTATCTAGTATACCCCAGTCGTTCATGTTTAAGAACTCAAAACTCTCAACGGGCGCCGGCCCCATCGCCCAAGAAGACAAATGATACCAACCATTATGCAAAGTATCATAAAATTCCGTTAACTTTTCTGGCAACCTTTGCCATACAGCCTTCACACTTTCGCTAACCGTTTTAGTATGTGGATTTCTGCCTTCATAATAGAGCGTTTTACCGCTCTTAGCAGACTGAATGCCGTAAACCAAGCAATATCCAATTCGGTGATGAACCAGTTCTACACCCAATATGTGGGTACGCAAATATTCAATAACCTGTTCAAACTCTGCCTCGAAAGGCTCCCAGTATTTCAGCACTGCAGAACAACGCTCTGGGCCTTTTTCGGTCAAAATGTTTCTCCAGGACTGTGGAAGACTCTCAAATTCACTTTTTGACATATCATGTACATTAACGACCATTGGGTCAGCAGTAAATCTTTTCAGATAAGCCAATAAGTTCTCTTGATCCATTTTTGTTTAATTACCCTCCACTATTAATCTTAACAAACTCATCGATTTGCTGTTGTAAACGGATTTCCAGTTCTTGTTCTACTCTCATCATACGCTCTCGAAATGCTGGGTCAACTTCAGTACCCGAACTTATATGGTGAGTCCATTCTCTATAGGACTTTGTACCTTTAGATTTATTTGCTGCTTCACTAAGCCCCATAATATTATCTTTATTATTAAACACCGTTATCTGCTGTTCTTCAGTCAGCTTATCAAACCCCTCCATCTTAGCTATCCTATCCTTTGGTACAACATGATCAGCATGTAACCGTCCAGTGACTTCAAACCCCGGCAAAACAGGATCTGAATATGGAGGAACTTTTCCTTCATTAACCATATCTCTTAACTCATCTGTAGGAGATTTTTTGCTAAGTTTATCAAATAATTCCTGCGATATCCTACGCTCACCAATTCTAGGCCCTTCAATGTTTAGTTTGTCTCTTGCCAGATTATTTTTGGCGCCTTGAACGATATTTCCGAATCCATTCTTCTCAAGATACTTGTAAAGCGCTTCAACGCTAGCTCCACCCGGTATTGCCCGACTAATAGCGAACTCTATGCCTTTTTCAGCGATATAACGTTCCAACGCATCATAACCGGCAGAGTCGCTCTGCTCGAACGCTTTAACTACGACATAAAGGTCATAAGCCTCAATTGCTAGATCAATTCCTTTGAGGATAACCGGTATTAAAAACCAAAGGGCATTTTGCTCAGCCGCATTACCACCTGTCTGGGCAGCAGTCTCCACATCACCACCGAGCGCAAATGCCGATAGCCCTGCTCCCAATCGAGCTAAATCAACACCCTTCTGTTGAAGTTTGAAAAATTCGCTTTGAGAAACATAATTTTCAGGGCGCGAATCAAGCAATGCCCTTTTCTGTTCGTCCGTTAAATTAAGTTGATCTAAATTTTCAAGGTCAATGAGATCATTATCCTTAAGCCATTTTTCTGTAGCCTCAACCCTCTCATCTAACTTATTTTGGTCATTATAAATATCACCAATAGCTTCACCGATGACGGCCCCTCCGGCCCCAGACCAGCATCCAGATTCTGTATTTTCGTCACCAACTCTCGCATTTGCAGCACCGACAACGCAGCCCGCTCCGGCATGAGCAATATACCTAATCGCTGTAGGTACATCGTTGTTTTTAGAAAAGTCACCAATATAATTCGCCGTCTCTTTGCCTATTGTGTCAATCACATTGAGTGCTAATATATTGGTAAAAGAATCCTCGAAACTGCCACCTTGGATTGCTGTCTCAACCCCGGACTGTACAGCGGAACGAGTCAGGACTTGAGCTGTTTGCCCAATAAGTGAAAGTTCATCCTGAGCATCAAAGAAAATATTGCCGTCAACATTATCCTCTGATACGCCTTTCATAAAATCAAAATCAAGCTCGGCGAGTACGCCCGCAGTAACCATCGTTGTAGCTAAATTACGCAGGGTATCAGAAGACGCCAGGTCTTCTAATGCCTGTCCTACATCGCCATTGACAATGCCATTACCCACCGCTACAGCCGCCTGGCTAATCAGTGAAGTTGTACCAGCTGCAATAGCAGTTCCGAGAGTCCCGGCCGCAGCCGCCTGGGAACCCAATACAAATTCCGCAAAGCCAGCACCGGCACCACTCGTCACAATAGCAACAGCAATCGATACCACTGCCGCAAAAGCCGGCGATAAGCTCGTGTTAGATTCTTTCCAGGTTTCATACTTGAGTTCGATGGCCTGCCAGTCAACATCTGTTGTGTTAGCCCGAACATCTGCCATCCACTCCAAGCCTTCAAAGTTGGAAAGTTCCGCTATTTGTTCGTCCAGACTTAATGTGGGGTCGCCTTCATACTCAATCCTGAGTCCCTGTAATGCTTCAACAGCAAAACCGCCCACAATAGTATTCGGTACGCCAGTTTCGATATTGTGGCCCTTAGATTTGTTTTTAATCGTAAAGGAGCCTTTTTTTACAGAGCTATAACTATAGTGATCTGTCTCAACAGTCATGAGCAGATTCACACCGCCATTATTTGCTTTAACGCTCGTACCATCGACACTCGTGATATCTGTCGCACGCATAGTGATATCGCCAAACTCACTGTGTATCCTGATTCCCTTGCCAGCATCAAGCACCGCTCGCATAGCAACGGTCTTGTAAGCCGATATCTCTTCACGTGTCTTGCCAAATTTGCGTTTTTCGTACGCGCGACTTTCTGCAAGATCATCTTCTACCGTAATACCGAGACCCGCTAATATTTCTATATGGCCTTCATTACTGTGAATCTCCGCAGCATCAATCACAATATTGCCATTGGCAATAAACTCTATCGTATCTTCGGCTGAGATCTTCGATACCAGGTAATCCACACTGGAACGTTGGGCATAGAAGCCACCGTAAGAAGGATTTATCTCTTCGGAAGTCTGTAGCTCGACGCTATTGATAACGATATTGCCATCGGCAGCAAAGGTAATTTCGTCCCCCGAGTTCACCGTCACGCCGGCCAAATTAATATCACTATAACTGCGAATTCTGATATCACCACCGGCATCCAAGGTGGTCACTTCGCCGAAATGCCCATACAAATTGCCATCAACCTCATACCGGTGTACGAGCGTTCTCGCATCAAATTTTTCCGCTACAATATTCAGGTCATTGGCCACTGACACACTACTGGACAATAGCGCCAACGAACCACCGGCTTGTAGTTTTAGGTTACCACTGGCATTAAGCTCGACGTTTGTCAGCCTAAGATCTTCCACGGTTTGAAAATAACTATCTCGTCCTAGCGTTACCGTAACTCCATCAATGTCAATATTTTCAAAATCTACAACTCCGTTCAACTGGAATGAATGATCCTCAATTTTTCTATCTTTAACGGTTTGCTCGGTAAGATATAGCTTCGGGTATAGTACCACTTCATCATTCACCAAACGCTTTTGTGGCCAGATCATGTCTGCTGGCAACTCAGAGGCACTCGCTACACGGCCTATCTCTAATTGGTCACCAAATCTGAGATGAGGGTTTGCTATCGCATAGTTTTTGGCATTGTTATATAGAACCCAAAGCTGAACAGCCTCGCTCTTATATAACTCTGAATCAATGAGATGTCTTCCTAACAGTTCCCGCACCTGTTCCCGTATCAGTCGGCTTTGGACCAACGGTGTACCAATGTGCTTTGGATTAGCATAGGACCACTCACCGTCAACAAATATTGGGTCACCCAGTGTTTGAACATGATCTTGTTCAAGCAAATCAAACAGTGTTTGAATACTACTAAACCCATTAGCGGAGCTGGCTTCAATGTATGGCAGGGCATTAAATTGGTGTGACGCATAATTCGGACTTCGTTGGAATTCCGGCGTAGCATTGACCGCTGATTCGATAATGGCTGAATCGATAAACGCGCCAATGACACTCGCGAAGCTATTGGCATTGGCGTAAGTCGATAACCCCATTTGAAAAAGGAACGCTATCAGCGTAACCACGGAGGTTACTCTACGCCATACTGGTTGGGCTGTCGTTGATATTTCTTTATGTTTTGACATGATTTACTCCTCACCCCACCAATCAAATTCTGCAACAATATCCGAAATCTTTTGCTTAAGTTCACCATATATAAATTCTAACAAACCCATAAGCGTAAAATTTTTAGTACCAGACACCTGGGCACCCGTCGCGGTATCTACCGCCGTCCAGTCAATCACATAATTTTCTCTAACTTCGCCTTCTTGCCACTCTTCGGGTTCTAGAACGACATCGTGTTTACCTGAATTCAACAATCCCACAGTAGTAAAGAAACGGGCGACGTCCTTGCTATACTGTACGAAATAGTCAATAGGAGAATAGTCTTCGGACTTCAGATCTAACGTTGGCCCTTTTGCATCACCATGAACGAAGAATAGCGAATCTCGCTCTTTCCCATTCGTCGTGAATTCATTATCGAGCAAAGCAAGTGTCAACCCGGATACACCCCCTAATGAACCTGTAAGCGAGATTTTTTTCCCAATGGCACCATACTCCAAACCTACATCCTGTATTAAGGTACCAGTTTCAAATAAAGCATTGCCAAAAATCTCAAAGTATCCAGTATTATTTAAAAATCCACTCGACGCTTTTGTATAAAAATCACCAAATGAAACCACGACACCAGGAGGTGAGTTAACAAAATTATTTGTGTGAAAATTTTGAAAGTGGTTCTCCGCATTATTGCCACTATCAATTGTTGTTCCGAATCTAAACCCTAAGTAATCTAAAATCACTTCCGTTCGATACCTTTCATTAATAAAGTAAGCAGATTGAAGGTTCATAAATCCATCTTCTTCATTAATTGCCATCTTTGCAGATGAATTCAGAATATAATCACCTGTTTTAATGGCTAGTTTTTTCTCTGCTGATAATAGGACCTGATTAACATATTTACTATTGAAACTGACTACCCCCTCTCCTTCCTTAAATGGGGCGGCAGCTAAACCTGATTCATCATCAAACAAATTTATGAGCTCAACATAATTTTGACTTGTCCAATTCCCTGGTACGAAAGCATCCCTAACATTGGGTAGAGGAATTTGATCATTACTAGGCTCAACAGTCCGATACTCAGGATCAAGCACTTCCCAATACGGATTGATATTTTCAAACGCGTTGGCCTCTACGGTTATATCATTTCCTATAATATGGGCTGATAAATCATCATGAATCTGTGATGATGATCCTGTCGTTGGCACATTGACACCTTCTCGATAATAGGTACCAATCTGTAATGGGTCCATTGCTTCCACATCTAAATCAGCGGGGCTAAATACGAGGCTTACTTCACTGCCAGGCGCGTTAGAATAAGGTGTACGCATACCATTTCGCACAATACCACTCGTTGATTTAAGACTAATTTCATCACCTAGTATTTTACCACCAAGCCGGTTATCAATCGCTAAATCAGCAATTAGCGTAACTTTCTCTAAGCCCTCAATTTCTCCACCATCATTAGAGATATTGTCAGCAATTAGCTCGATATTACCACCTCGAATGTTACCTAAGTTGGTAATATTTCCTTTCGCCATAATTAGAGCTTTTCGCGCATCAATATTTAGTTCTCCATGCAAATCGGGAAAAACAATATTTTTAGAAGTTCTTACATCCAATACACCATCAGTAAATAGTTGACCAAGAATATGATGATCGTATCGATCTTCCCTAAGAGCTTGAATTTTTATCCCTTCTCGTGGTACATAGGTCGATCCTTTATACGAAGATGACGACAGTAATTCCGTGCGGGTATCAATAGTTGTCCGAATGACGATGGCATTGACAGTTGCTATTTCTACACTGCTCGCTCTAATCGAGCCTTTCAAATCAGTTACCACGAAATGCTCAGGACTAATGGCTAGAATAGCTTGTTGATCGTAATTCCAGGTGATAGGACCAATTACCAGGTTAACAACACCAGTACCAATGGTATGAGTACCGGCTGGATCTTCCACCAGGTTACCATCAATATCTGAGCTAGCATTTAAGTGGGTAGAAATAAGGCCATTGTTAACCACATTATCCGCAACAAGCTCAACAGCCAGCGCACCTGGGGCTGATAAGCCATTAAAGAACTCAAAGCCATTTTTTAACGGTAGAATATTACCAATCAATGAAGCATTGTCAGCAATCTGCTTATCTGATACCGCCATAGTAATACGTTGAAAATTATTGAATCCACAGTTGGTACACTGGATGCCATCTGACGATGAGGCTATCAATAGTATATCGGTTGCTGGTCCCATCAGCTCAATGGTATTTTCCAATAAGAACTGATCGGCAATAATGACGATCAATCCAGCGGCCTGGCCTGCCTCTGTTGTGGTATCGCGGGGAATATTATCAATAATCAGTTTTTTCTGCGTAACATCAAAAGAATCAAAATAATTAACTGAAATACCTGACGCGTTAGGCGGACGAACATGCAAAATATCAGCATCAGCTATTAAACCTGGCGTTAATCTTATAGTGCCCTCATGCACAGCAGCTGGTGCGTAGTAGGAATCATGTTCTTCCCAGTAATCGGTAAAACCATCACCATCTGAGTCGATCGCATTAATATCGTAGCCAGCTAAATATTCCGTCTTGTTATCTAGGCCATCATTATCAAAATCAGCAACTGCATCTGCCGCATTTAAATAGTCTAAACCGTCCGTTATCAGTTCATAATAGTCATAGATGCCATCCCCATCGGTATCGACAGTGGCATCATTAGCATCTAGTGGACTTAAAGAAAATGTGAAGGTTGGTACGAAAAATCGACTTCGGTTGACAAAGATAGGCACCAGATCAAAGCTTACTGTGCGGTAGTTTGCTTCATAACCATCACTCAGCCCATCACCATCGGTATCGGCATTGTTAATAGCTGTGCCTAAGCGATATTCTTCGGCATTATTCAGTCCATCGTTATCATTATCAAATTGAACGTCAGACACTAACGGGTTGAGACCATTATTATGTTCCCAACCGTCAGGAATAGTATCGCCATCGCTGTCACGACTATTGATGTTGGTATTGATACTGTATTCAACACCATTAGTTAAACCGTCATTATCAAAATCGGCGGCTACATCAGCCGCGTCTTGATAGTTAAGGCCCTCAGCGGTATGTTCATAATAGTCTGGCAAACCGTCGCCATCGGTATCTTGAACTGCGTCGGCTGGATTATGGGGATCTAACGAGAATGTTTTGACGGGAACAAAAAGAACGATATCGTCTATTGCTACGGGAGTTAGCTCAAGCGATATTGTTGGATAACTTAGCTCAAACTCATCAGCGAGACCATCCCCATCTGTATCAACACTAGCATAGCTCTGCGCGCTAACCAGTAATAATAAGACTGCAAAACTAACGGCGACTTTTTTCAATTTCTCAATTTTCATTGTAACATCTCGCATACTATCTATGGTTTGCCTAATCACATGCTAACAGCATTGCCAATGCCGATATTGCTATTGTCGTGGCAACTAGCATTGGCCAAGGCAGCTAGATACATAAGCGACATAACCAATACAACTTTCTTCATTTTTTTCTAACTGATAAGTCTGGCCAATTGTTTTGAAACTTTATCATGCAGAGATCCGCAAGAATATTGGACTTAAGTTATAATTTTAGTAATAACAACTGGTTACCCCTGGCCGACTCGCTTAAGATCATGGGGCAGGTCATCTTTTCCAGTAGACTTCGCGACATGCTCGTGTTTAACAACAAGATTCGTGTTCATCAGATC
Organism: Pseudomonadales bacterium; assembly: GCA_028280085.1. Taxonomy (GTDB): domain Bacteria; phylum Pseudomonadota; class Gammaproteobacteria; order Pseudomonadales; family JANQMK01; genus JANQMK01. Next base: position 5,007 of record JANQMK010000394.1, on the reverse strand, counting down.
AAACAGCTTACCAATGCATGAAGCTGGAATATCTGATTCAACGTGTCAGTTGGAAATAGATATCGAAACAAGGCTCATCTAAGGCAGGCGGTGGGGTACACTCGCCATAAGTTATAGGTCATCGGTCGTAACTATAACCATGTACTATAACCATGTAACTATGTGGTGGTGAACGGCATCATCAACTCATATCAAATGCCAATATGTATGTTGATTCAAACGGCTCAAAGCAAATTACGCAAAATGTGCCCTAGTTCTTAAATTTAGTTATAACTTTTTTATGAATTTATGGTGTTTTTTGCTCATATTTTATGGTATTTGGTTATTAAAAAGCGCCTTTTTCTTGAATTTGGCGGAAAAACTCAATTTTTTGCGTATTTTTCAAAGAACCAAAAGCCATAACGGGTCTTGTGTTTATCATGATTATATTACAACCTATGAGGGATGATCTGGCGCCATAACTAACATATAGATAACAATACCAGCGGCTACATCATCTAATGGTCCGGTCTAATATCATAATAAAACACGCGCTGTTGTCAGTACCGAATACAAATAAAAATAACATGATCTAATAGCATCTATGAGCGAGCAGAAACTTCTAAAAATACTGGACTACTTCGTGCTTAACGAATTTAGTAAAGACAGCAATACCTTGCATAGCGCTAGAATTCTCGCCGGAGTTTTATTAGCTTACACTTTATTACTGTTATTCGCTTCAGCCGCTATCTTTTTACTGTCTCTGGATACGGATTCAAATTTACGGTTAGTCGCCAGCAGCCAGACACTTCACGGCTTCGAGCTCGGTGCAATCATCACGTTGGGCATTAGCTTCATTTTTTGCGGTTTGTTATGTTGGTTGAAGTACGCCAGTCACTACCGGTTGGTCTGTCGCGCTACCTGTTTGGTAGAATTTGTAATCGTCATACTAGTTATCTGCGTTACCGACGGTCCTATTAATTCCCACGCAACACAATTGATTATAGTACCTTGCATCAAAGCGTTCTGCCTGATGGGCACGCGGGCGGGATTTAAATGGAGTCTAGCGACTTTAGTGGCTCTAGTGACGCTTGAAGTATTAGGTGTTAATGGTACTACTTTTATTGATATGACCGACCCTAACTATCATGTTGAAACACGATCAGTTATCTCGATCGTGTCTTTTCTCTCCCTACTTGTGATAGTAATAATCTACGAATTTATTACGCAGCGGGTCAAAGAAGAAGGTGAACGCGAATATAAGCACTATATACACTTAGCAGAGCATGATCCATTAACAGAGCTAGCCAATAGAAACTACTTCGAACAGCGCATTACCGCTGCAACTGTTAGCCAACAACGCCGCAATCACGGCGAGATTACAGGGTTACTTTATATAGACCTCGATAACTTTAAGCCAATTAATGATAACTATGGACATGCTATCGGTGATGATGTGCTAAAAATGGTGGCCAAACGCCTCGGTTTATGTGTACGTAATAGCGATACCGTGGCACGCATTGGAGGAGATGAGTTCGCTATCATCCTGGCTGATCTTCATAACAAGGAAGAAATCACACCGATTGCTCACAAGATCGTCCAGCAATTAAAAGAACCGTTCTATGTTGATAATTTTAAGGTCTCTATCAGTGCCAGTGTGGGCGCTGCACTCTATCCTCTGCATACCGATTGCCCAAATAAACTGAAGAAGTTCGCTGATGTTGCCATGTACTCAGCGAAAGCTAACCGTAACCAATGGCGGCTCTTTACTGACGATATGCTACATAAAAAGAAAAGAAGCTATACAAGGGCTAAACCCGTTTTTGAATTCTAGGGCACCCTACACACCCCGCTTAAACTACTTGACCAACTTTAGTTTGTTAAACGGCAGCTGCTACTGGACACCCCTGCCCCCACGGCTTTTTACTGTAATAGTGCTTGGCATGTTCAACAATTAAAGCATGGTATTCTTGATACACTCGCCAATCTTTGACTAAGGCAGACTCAAACCGCTGCCGTATCGATTCATAGTTTTCATTGTCGTCAATGATCGATAACGAGGTAAATAAGCGTCGGGTATAGGCATCCACGACAAAGTAAGGCTGTTGATAAGCATACAGCAATATGGAGTCAGCGGTCTCAGGACCAATTCCCCAAAGCGATAGTAAATCAGCGCGTGTGGGTGTGGCGCCGTTTTGTTTGCAATAATATTCCGCAAAAACACGTAATTTCTTGGCCTTTTGATTGTAATAGCCAGAGGGCTTAATCAACTCACACAGTACTTGGTCGGCCAGAGACAATAGGGATTGGCAGGATAAATTATTTTTCTCTTGTAAGTTTATGAGGGCTTTTTCGACATTGAGCCAGTTGGTATTCTGCGTCAGTATCGCGCCCACACAAATTTCAAAGCGCTGATTCTCATTGCGCGGAAAACTAAAATCACCGGGGTGATAGCCCTGTATTGCTCCAGACTTAGTTGGGTTAGTGCCCGGCACAGATATCAACGGCCACCAGCCCTGGGGGCCGTAGCGCTCTAACAAAAAGTGATAGACATCATTAATGCACTGCGCAGACACTCTGTTACTGTCCTTTGCTATTACGGTCCCTTGCTATTACGGTCCCTAACGTATTGTTACACTATTATATATATTTTTACGTCACTATTAGTATTTTTACACCATTACGATGCGCCATGAATATTTGCGCTGCGCTGTCGACTGCGTTCAGCCGGGACATAGAGTTCCCGCATCAAGTACACCTTAAAGTCGTCCGGATAAGGCTGTAACTCTACCGCTCGTTTCATACATAACAACCAGGCATCCCGTTCAGCCTCACCAATGCGTAAATGCTCATGAGCTACCGGAATGCGGATAGATCCATATTTTTCACTAAATAATTTTGGTCCACCAAGCCAACCACAGAGAAAGCGAGTTAACTTATCTCTGGATTCACTGAGGTCTGTAGGGTGCATAGCACGAATGATTGTGGCCTCCGGTAGAGTATCCATAAAGTCGTAAAACTGGTTGACCAACTTAGCTACACCATCAAACCCGCCCGCTGTCTGAAAGGAGGTATCACCTTGTCCATATACTGGACCATCACTTGGTTCGCTAATATCTTGCATAACGTTCCGTTTTTTGCCTCCCTATTTGTCCTCTCTTATAACCTTCTTATAACTTTTTATAATTTTCGCAAACTTCCTGTACATTCCATGTTATCTTTCGTCATTCATTTTTACTATATCGACCTATTAGGTAGTCCCAATCATGTCTCAACACCTTTGCCATCAAACACAGTGTTGCTTGGCCTACTTTGCTAATAACTGACGTAGATGTCGGTCAATCGCCTCGCCTTGCTCAGTCAGTTCAACCATATCAGTTTCGATGTGCTGAATACTGGTTTCTAAATTAGTGGAGCGTTTATCCATGATTGCAATCTTGCCCGCTTCGTTAGCAATGTGCTCAACGGTTCCATCCAGTTTAGCCTGCAATAGATTAAGCTCATTTACTAAACTCTCCATGGCATCAGCATGGGGAGCAATGGTCGATGGAACCTGCACAAGCTTTTCTTGCAACACCGCAATCTGTGTCGACAGTTCATGGGTTTTAGATAGCGTCAACAGCGCCATCGCACCAACGGAGATAACAAATACCGTTAACCCCACCATGCCAAGTAACAGTAAACGCGACATACTATTATAACTTGATACCGCTTTATCAGCAGCAATAGCGTGATAATCAACGGTGGCCGCCGCAGGCGTCGTAGCTAATTGTCCATTGCCACCAGGGCCATCTTTTGTCCCCTGGTCAAATTCTCCGAGAGTGGGTTCCACCATAGTTTAAATCCTTGTCACATGAAATACTTACCAATATTGACAGTGGCTCGACGAAAATCCGTCTTAGTCATCGAACGAGTTTCACTAGTCAGTAACAAGCGGCACTCCTCGGCCGATGATAGCCATCGTTACCATTTGTGCATAATTCATGCCGCTAGCTATTATGGGGGTACAAGTCTCTATCTTATCCAACCGACACACGGTCAACGGCAGGTATTACCAACAACCTGACAGCGGGCAGCTAAACTTGAGGTAAATTAAGACAGGTTATCTAAGGCGATAATTGATTCAATAGCTGATATGAGCCTGGCACTATCGATAGGTTTAACGATATATTCGTCAGCTCCAGCATCAAACCCCGCTTCGAATTCCGTATTTAGATCATTACTGGTTAACATTAGTACAGGTATGCGGCTTGTTATTGAATGATTTTTAATTTTCTCGCACACTTCATACCCACTAATATCGGGCAATTGGATATCAAGGATGACAAGATCGGGTAGCATTGATTCAGGTAACAGATTATGGACCTGATCTAGGCAGGAGTGGCCGCTATTAACTGTTGAGACGTTGTAGTGATTATCGCGCAGCACCATTTCCAGTACAGTTAGCTCCGCAACGTCATCTTCAACAACCAATATGCGCGTTTCGTCTGCCATGATAATCTCCTAATAACACAACCTATATAGGCATACATAAGGATATAACGCTCACTTTTCCCCTTAGCAGTGTCGCATTGATACAAGTAAAACAGCTAGCACATGCCTATTCTTGTTAGTATAGATTCAAATCTAATACTTGGGGGTAATTAAATAATGACTCTCTCATTAACATTAACCAATCAGTGAGCAGCTTTGTCATTTTTTCGCAAATTTGGTTCGTAACTCGTTCCATAATTGTACTTGGGATTAATTGTACTTGTGCCTACTTAATTGTACTTAGGCCTAATTGTACCTGGACGGCTATTTTTTAGTTGGGCTACAAACTGAGTTTTGCTAAGATGCACAGGCATTAAACTGGCAACTGAAAAACTGGCCATTAACGACATAATACAACATCTATTATTATTGCCTCACTATGTTAAAGCTCAACCAGGTAAAATATTTTTTACTATTGACGCCGCTATGGTTCTACCACTCGTCCACTAGCGCGGGCATTGTTCAGTTTTTTAAAGACGAACAGGGCGAAACTAA
>JANQMK010000388.1 GCA_028280085.1 Pseudomonadales bacterium | reverse complement strand
GTGGGGTTATGACAACGGACTCAGCAACTGGTGTGCGCCACGATGTTGGTACTATCGACCTTGCCAGTGGTAGCCGTTTGAATGCTGCACTTGATGGCTTCGATACGCCTTCTCTCCTAGGTATTTGGGCGAGTGCACCTTATCTACATGATGGCTCAGCGCCGACTATTGAGGATGCTATCCTAGCGCACAGTACTTCAAACGTGAGTGCGGCCGATGCTAATGCCATGGCCGCTTATATCAGACTGTTAGACAGCAACAATAATATTGTTCCTGTCGAAAATGTTGCGCCTGGTAAATCCGTAACACAATCATCTATCGATCTTGATGGTCTGCCGACACTTGCGATCGATAACAATAACAGTGGTATTTACTCTCAGGGCTCGGTTACCCATACACAACTTGAGGATGATGCCTGGTGGGAAATTGATTTAGGCGAAGTTTATGATCTTGCGTCAATCCGTTTATGGAACAGATCGGATTGTTGTAGTGAGCGGCTGGCGAATTTCTACATTATGATTTCTGATGTGCCGTTTACTAATCAAGATTTAAATACTACGTTAAATCAGGCAGGCGTCACTGCCATTCCACACCCGACGATAGCTGGGCAAGAGACAGAATTTACGGTTGGTCGTAGTGGGCGCTATGTGCGCATCCAGCTTAGCGGACAAGGCATACTAAGTTTGGCCGAAGTGGAAATTATGGGGAGCCCCCAATAACGTGAAGGCGTTATTAAAATATCTATGCTTCGGTTATACGTTAGCATATGCTTTATTGGCGCAGGCAGCGGCAACGGAGGAAAAACTGTCTGCGCAAAGCCTTGATAAAGCGTTTCATGTTAGCATCTTTCCCAAAGAAGGTCGGGCTGTTATTGGTCAATACCATCAATGGGTTATTCATGTGGTTGATGCAGACGGCAAGGTCGTAGAGAATGCTCGTCTCAGGATAGGGGGTGGTATGGAAGACCATGGCCATGGCCTTCCGTCAAAGCCACAGATTACTACCTATCTTGGCGAAGGCAACTATTTGATCGAAGGGGTGTTATTTAATATGTCTGGCCGCTGGACATTGCTATTTGTTATTCAAACACCCCAGGTCGTTGATCGCGTACGTTTTGATTTTGATGTAGCATTCTAATGAGATTTTACCTAGGCGTTGTTCTCAGTATTAGTTGCGCGTTAACGCACGCAGTCGGGGCTGAATGGAATCCGCGTGAGTTAAACACCTTGCGTTCCCTTTCTCTGACAGCACTGACGCCAGTTCCGGTCAGTCCATCCAATCGTGTTGCAGATAATCCTCAAGCGGCAGAATTTGGCAAAAAAATATTTTTTGATCCCCGTTTTAGTAAAAATGGCAAATTTTCGTGTGCTTCTTGTCACCAGCCAGATAAATATTTCACTGACCAGCGTCCGGTTGGTATTGGCATTAATAAAACTTCGCGTAATACACCGACTGTCGTTGCCAGTGCCTGGTCGCGTTGGTTTTACTGGGACGGTAGACGGGACTCTTTATGGTCACAAGCACTTACTCCCTTTGAAGCCGCAGACGAAATGGGTAGTAGTCGCACCCACGTAATATGGGAAATAAGCCAAGATAAACACTATCTTCGCCGGTATGAACAATTATTTGGTAGCTTACCCCGCGAATTAATGAGCAAGCCAAAACAACTACACGCGAGCCCGATTGGCGATGCTCAGGCAAGAGAGAACTGGCACCGTATACCGAATAAAAAGAAAAATATAATTAACACGGTTTTTGCCAATATTGGCAAAGCTGTCGCTGCTTACGAAAGAACCTTAGTGCCTAAAGTCACTCGCTTCGATCGGTATGTTGAACAAGTGCTTGGCATTCGTGACCATCAAATCAGATTGAGCAAGGACGAAGTTTTAGGAATCAAATTATTTATCGATTCTGAACAAACCCAATGTCTGCAATGTCACAATGGTGCCTTGCTTACCAATGGTGGTTTTCACAATGTCGGCTCGGGTAATTTTTACGGTAAAACTCTGGATTTTGGCAGAAGCCTTGGTATTCAGGCTGTATTAATTGATGAATTTAACTGCTTGGGTAACTATAGTGATGCGAAAAAAGAGGATTGCGCTCAACTTCGATTTTTAGATCCATCACAGCACCATGTTCCTATGGACGGCGCTTTCAAGACGCCTTCTCTACGCAACCTTGGTATGACTGCCCCATATTTTCATGACGGTCGTTTTAGTAACCTGCTAGATGTATTACGTTATTATAATGAACCGCCTGTTGATAATGGCCCGCATGAGCTAAAAGCCTTGGACTTTTCTGACGGTCAGATAAATTCGATGATAGCTTTTTTAAAAATGCTTGATAGCGATGAGTAATTTATCGTTTAAAATAAATGACTGTTAGCAAGTGGGCATAAGTAGCGAGTAGGTATAGGGGGGAGTGAACTTCAAGTCAAGTAATGGTACCAGAGGCCGGACTCGAACCGGCACGCCCGTGAAGGCAACGGATTTTGAATCCGTCATGTCTACCAATTTCATCACTCTGGCATATGCACTTTGCTGAACTATCTATTTTTACTACTTTACTTACCACGTATTATATTACTTTTTACTGCTTACTTTATTACTACTCTATTTTTTACTTAATGCTTTGCTTACGTATCTTGTGCCTTTCTCGTGTCTCGCTTGCACTACTCTTGTAGCTCTCTTATATCCTTATATCTTATACCCCTTCTCTTGTACCTATTTGTTGTACCTCTAGGTTAAGAGCTGTCTTTAAGATATCAAGCTAAGCTAAGAAGTTTTAGAGCTTAGCCAAAATATGTCTGAGATACAAAACCTTTTAAACCGAAATTTACCAGGCTCGGTAAGAGGGCAAATTATATCAGTGTAAGATCTTAGGTCAATGGCGTATCTTTTATAGTCAAATTGTTAGACAGTACATATGACTGGTGTCTATTTAGGTTTTGCATTAACCTTGCACTCTAATTTTTCTCGTTCGGCTTATCGATGCCTAAGATTAAGCATTGAGCTCAGAAATAACGAATCCAAGGCATTGATAACATGACTATTATTTTTACTAAAGAAGATGAAACGCAGTAAATTTGGTTATCAATTGCCGGAAAAGCTGATCGCTAAATATCCTGCTGAAGTCCGTACTGCCAGCCGCCTGCTGTCGCTTAATGGTGAAACCGGCGCCATATCCCATGGTGTTTTCACTGATTTGATCGACAAACTAAATCCTGGAGACTTACTTGTTTTTAACGACACCAAAGTAATACCTGCGCGGTTATTTGGCAAAAAGGCGACGGGAGGTAAAATAGAGCTGTTAGTAGAACGGTTACTTGACAGTCGTTCGCTACTTGCCCATGTTCGATCCAGTAAACCGCCGTTACTTGGCACAACATTATGGTTAGGGGACAACTATTCTGTAGCCGCGACAGTCACTGCCCGTCGACAAGATCTGTTTGAACTCGAACTTGTTGATAGCGACTACGAAGATGTGATTGCGATGCTTGAGTCATTGGGTCATGTGCCGTTACCGCCTTATTTGGCAAGAGCAGATGAGACGCTGGATAAAGATCGTTATCAGACGGTTTATGGCAAAACGAAAGGTGCGGTAGCCGCGCCGACGGCAGGCTTACATTTTGACGAAAGCTTTCTTGCCCAGCTCCGTGAAAAGGGTATTGAGTTTGCATTTGTGACATTGCATGTTGGGGCTGGCACGTTTCAGCCGGTTCGGACTGAAAATATCCAAGACCATGTTATGCATAGTGAGTATCTCGATGTTTCAGCGCAGGTGTGTGATCAGATAGCGCAAACACGTC
>JANQMK010000384.1 GCA_028280085.1 Pseudomonadales bacterium | reverse complement strand
CACTACAACAACAATTAGATCCTGAATCCACTATTGAGCCTTGACAACCAAGCAAAGATGTGTGGGAAATACTCAGTCAGCATCATATTGCCAGGGATTACGGCGCAAATTTGCTGGGTGAATTTGAAATGTATCGTCGTAAGAACAATATTCTCGCTGAGGAAAGTGACCGGGAATATGTTAATTTTATTAAAGAACGTTGGTCTTTTGAACAGCGTCTGGCTATTGAAAATCTGCCAGAACTGCTTAAAACCAGAGTGCGCAATGATAACTCTAAGTCTAAGATAGTAGCCTAAGCCTGAAAGTCTAAGGCCGTAAAAACCTAGGTCTAAAAATCTAGGCCTAAGAATCTAAGAGAGAGATAGCCGCATAGGATTGAGCATTGCGACTAAGGACCTGCTGCGATGCTTCGCACGGCTATTGCAAAATGTTCTTTAGAAGACCGCGAATATTATTGATATCAAACGGCTTGCCGCAAAGAGCTGACACACCTTCTTGCCCGATAGCTGTTGACCTTACCCGGTTCATTTCAGACGTGATCATAAGTACCGGTAGTGATGACTGGTTTGAATTAGTTCTTATATGATCGACCAGCTCGTTGCCGTTCATTTGTGGCATATTGTAGTCAGTTACAACCAGATCAAATTTCTTTGTTTTTAATTCCTCTACTGCGTAAATGCCATCTTCAACTTGCGTGATGTTTTTTGCGCCTAAATTTTGCAGTACCCTGGTAATGTGATTTCTTGCCAGGGTACTATCGTCGACGACCAAGATTCGCAGCTGTTCAAAATCAATTTCCTTTATCTTTTCTGGCTCTAGTTGGCTGACGGTTGCATAGAGCGCTTTCTTCAGTTCTGCTAGACGAAAAGGCTTTGATAAAATGGCAACAATGCCGGCCTGTTTAACTGGATCTAACGCAGCATGAGAAGTTTCACTGGAAATGAGTATAAAAGGTGTTTCTTGCAGTACGTCATCGTTGCGTACATGGGTAATAAGATCGCAGCCGGTGCCATTTTCAAAGTACATTGTGCTGATAATTAGATCTGGCGGATAGGTTGACATACTCGATATGGCTTCAGGGATAGAGCCGGATGTCTTGATATTCCATATCCCAACATCGTCCAAAACTCCAGCGATAAACTTAGACTGGGTTGCAGATGGCTCAACAAGTAGTACTGATAGATCCTTGATGGAAAGTTGGGGCATAATTTGAGAGTACCTGAATTAGTGCCGCGTAAGAGTAAACACTATTAATTAAACTCTAGACGATATTTGGGTATAAAAGAAGGCTACAAACCCTTACTTGTTATCTAACTAAGCGATAAATAGCGACCCATTAAAGTTGGATTGGTACTAAGAGCTGTTATGTGATGGCCTCAAGTTCAAAATGTGGTGATGGCTCTATTAAACTCATCATGTTAAGAAGGCCATGTTGTCGACAACTTATTCGGCCAATTTGGTTGAGATGGCCACTCTATTTGGGCTGCGTGCTCATGTGCATATGGTGATGGTATTTTCCTCTATCCCTTCTGGTTCTCACAGGTGTCGTATTTATTCACTATTAGAAAAAGCATGATTCAATTGTCAAAAAAGATGCGTTAGAATGTCGCGCATAACTTAATCTAAGAGGTTTAGATGTTGCCCCTGCCAGCGATAGCATCCTTATGATATAAAAAGCTTTTGATGATTATGGTGCTTTTTGTGTTTTTATTGATCTATTTGGGCTTTGCTAGGCGCTTTCTTGTACTTATTGGTTGTTCGCAGTCAATTATTTAAATAAGCCAATGGCTTAAAATAAGATAAGGGCTGGATGTATTTTGATCTGTTTGATGTTGTCCTCCGCAACCGTATTTTGTCGAACTTAAATAAAACTGAAGTCACTGGTAGGTATAGAGATATAAGGCAGCAACGATACTGGTGTGGTAGCCGCGGGTAATGCATTGGTAGTGCATATAGGTATGTGACTTAATGACGATAAAATTGAGTCAGTAAATTAAAGAGCTATTTGAGTGAGCTTCATTAGCTACATAAAGTCTATTTTTTTAATTATTAAAAGTGAAATCAGAGGGAATTTATATGAAGGCATTTATTTTTCCGGGTCAGGGCTCACAAGCGAAAGGCATGGGTGGTGATTTGTTTGATAGTTTTAGTGAGTTAGTTGATAAGGCTGATGACGTCTTGGGTTATTCCATTAAAGAGCTTTGTCTAAATGACCCTGAGGGAAAACTGAATCAAACACAGTTTACTCAACCGGCACTATATGTTGTTAATGCCTTATCTTATCTCAAACGAATTGAAGAGTTGGGTACAAAACCTGATTTTGTAGCTGGCCACAGCTTAGGGGAATTTAACGCATTGTTTGCAGCTGGCGCATTTGATTTCAAAGCGGGATTAAAGTTGGTTAAAAAGCGGGGCCGCTTAATGAGCGAAGCAACTGGCGGTGGTATGGCAGCAATTCTTAACATGAGCGAAGATGACATTCGTCAAATCTTGTCTGAAAACGACTTAGATAATATTGATGTCGCCAATTATAACACACCAACTCAAATCGTAATTTCAGGTTTGAAAGAAGAAGTTGTCAAAGCTGAAGCGTTATTTAGAGATAAAAAGGCCCCGTTCTTTTTGTTAAAAACAAGTGGTGCATTTCATTCAAGGTATATGCAGCCATCAAGAAAGAAATTTGAGAACTATCTAAAGAAGTTTCAATTTTCACCACTGACTATTCCTGTCGTTGCTAATGTTTCTGGTTTGCCCTATACCGATGATACTATCCATGAAAACTTATCTAGCCAGCTGAGCGAATCAGTACAATGGGCCAAGAGTGTTCAATATATCATGGCCCAAGGCGACGTGGATTTTGAAGAACTTGGTCATGGTAATGTTTTAACGAAGCTGGTGCGTGATATCGGGAAAGCAACTGATAAAGCTGTGTTAGAGCAGATTAAGCAATCGCAAGATGATGAACAAGCTCTTGCAAATGAAAGTCTGCAAGAAGATAGTGTTGAACAGTTCACTGTTGTGGAACAGTCCAATGAAGAGAGTACCGTCGAAAGTGTTGTAGCAAGTGACACATCAGAAGGTAACAACAGTGTAGATGGTGACAGTATCGATAGTAACGACATTGATAGTAACAACATCGATAGTAACAACGTTGACGTGGCACCTGCTGCAGATACATCTGGTGCCAATAAGGTAACGGAGCGTGAATTAACGGCTCAAGACAAGGTGAATAGGTGGAACGCGAAATATCCCAAGGGTACTCGAGTTAGATCGCAGATTGTTGATGATGAAGATTTGAAGACAAGAACTGAAGCTTGTGTTTTGTTTGGTCATCGTGCTGCAGTTTATTTAGAAGGTTATAATGGTTACTTCGATCTAGATGAGTTGGCTGCTGAAGATGAAGTGGCTGTAGTGTAATTTTCTGGTAATTATCTCCTGTATGTTGAACATTAGTCGTTAAGGAAGTTGTAGCATGAATTCAATAGTAGAACCAGCAGTAACAGCTGAGGAAAACAAATCATTGATTTCCGCGAGGGTTAATGCCGAAGATCTAGGCTCGCAGTCCTTCAAGAAGGACTATAATACTCGCTATGCTTATGTGTCTGGGTCAATGTATAAAGCTATTGCGTCAAAAGAACTTGTTGTTCGCATGGGCAAAGCTGGTTTGATCGGTTTTTACGGTACTGGTGGCATAAAACCGGATGAGGTTGAACGCAGTATTCAGTATATTCAGCGTGAATTGAATGAGGGACAATCCTACGGTATGAACCTACTATGCCAGCCAGCAACACCAGCAATGGAGATGGCAGCGGTTGATTTATTTTTACGTTATGGTGTTCGATTTGTAGAGGCTTCGGCTTTTATGCAGATGACACCTGCTTTGGTTAAGTATCGTCTAAAAGGGCTTACTAAAGATAATCAAGGCAACGTCATATCAAAACATAAGATAATTGCCAAGATCTCTCGCCCAGAGGTCGCACAGGCTTTTCTTAGTCCAGCGCCAGAAGCTATCGTTAATAAGCTTGTTGAAGCCGGGCAAGTCACAGCAGAAGAAGCTAACTTAGCAAAGAATTTTCCGATGGCTGATGACCTTTGTGCCGAAGCTGATTCTGGTGGTCATACTGATGGGGGCGTGGCTTTTGCTATGTTGCCAAGTATGGCGCGTTTGCGTGACAGAATGTGTCAAGAGTTTGGTTATAACCATGCGATTCGAGTGGGTGCTTCTGGCGGCATTGGTGCGCCCGAAGCTGCTGCCTCTGCTTTTATTATGGGCGCGGACTTTATTGTAACGGGCTCAATTAATCAGTGTACTGTTGAAGCTGGCACCAGCGATCGTGTCAAAGATATGTTACAGCAACTTGATATCCAAGATACTGAATATGCGCCCGCTGGTGACATGTTTGAGTTAGGTGCAAAAGTGCAGGTAATGAAACGAGGCGTATTTTTCCCTGCCAGAGCGAATAAGCTATACGACCTTTGGCGTTATCATAATTCGTTGGATGAGATTGACGAAAAAACAATTAAGCAACTAGAAAAGAAATTTTTTAAACGCAGTATCAGTGAGGTTTACGCCGAAACCAAAGCTTATTATGAAAAAGTCGCCCCGGAAGAGCTTGCTAAAGCGGAAGCTAATCCTAAACAAAAGATGTCGCTGATATTTCGTTGGTATTTCGTTCATACTACACGGTTGGCTATGTCCGGTAGTGATGACCAGGTGGTGGATTACCAAGTTCATACCGGACCCGCTATGGGGGCGTTTAACCAATGGGTAAAGGGCACGGAGCTTGAGGATTGG
>JANQMK010000342.1 GCA_028280085.1 Pseudomonadales bacterium | reverse complement strand
TGACCTGCCATAACGTTAACGAACTATTATTACAATGATTTGACGACGGCCAACGATTGTTGGCCGCTAATACACCAATTTGGCGTTCCTTTATTGTGCAGATCTACTCAAAAATCTCTTTGAGTCTGTTAGAAAGAGTGCTTGCCAAATGCTTTATTTAATTTGGCTTGCACTAAGGGATTGATCAGGCGGTAAAACCAGTTGGTGGGTACAATGGGGTAGTCCGATGTCGCCAAACACAGACAATCACCATCTTGTGTCGCAATCGGGCGATGAGTATTGCCCACACCGCGAACAATAAAATCACCCTGCTGATAAATATCTTCTGCATCAGAAAAACTACCGCGTAATACAACTGTAATTTCTTCACCATCATGCTTATGTTCAGGGATACGACCACCGGCCTTAATATGATAGAGAGACGTATCTTTGGTCAAGTCGCCAGTATTAAGGCGCGAGAGGCGCAAATGAGAGCCAAGGGTGACCCAATGTAGGTCATTAACACTACTGGTTACCATGCTTCTCACGACACGGGGCAGGTCTTTAATTTCATTTTCATGACCATGGTACAAATTACTCGCTCGTGCGGTACCCGCTGCTGGGGCTAACGCAGTTGACGGTTCAGCAAACTCGTTTACTTCATCTAGGACATGACATAAAAGCTCACTACTGACCGGTTCTGGCGCCAGCTGTTCAAATAGCACAGCCCCCACATTTGTTAGCTGCTCAACATGAGAACGGCATTTACCACAAAATTCTAAATGAGCGGCAACGCAGACAGCTTGCGAGCGAGGCAAAGTACCCGCAGCATAATCGCTCAGAAATCGTGAGTCTGGGTGGTATTTTGCCATGTATATCACCTATCAACCAATACTTGCAGTTTCTTTAACGCGAGCCTAATTCTTGATTTTACGGTCCCCAATGGCAAACCAAGTTGCTCCGATACTTCTGCATGTGATAAACCTTCCATGTAAACCTTACCTAATACCTCGCGCTGATTAATGGGCAATTCATCCAGTGACTCCTGAATGAATTGCTTATCTCTGCGCTGTTGCAACATCAAAAACGGCGTCTTAGACACATCCTCTTCCATATCCCAGATATCGTCAGTCACTAGCTTACTGTCAATGATTTGTTGTTTTCTCAATAAATCAATTCGAGTGTTGCGGGCAATGGTAAAAATCCAAGTACTGGCACTGGCCTTAGTCGAGTCAAATTTGGACGACTTTCGCCATATTTTTATCATCACTTCTTGAACCAATTCTTCCGCCAGTTGGCTACTACTGGCGCCAGCCTTCAAGGCAAACGCTTTGATCAAAGGCGCATAATGATTAAATATCGTCTCGAAGGCCGCTCGATCTCGCTCTTCCGCAACCTTTATAAGACATTGATTCCATTGGTCATTATCTTCTTTTCTAGGCAATTCATTCATGCTCGGTGTGAGACCCGTATATACATTAGCGCCTGCCTGTCTAGGTTGATTGGGATGATGCGGCATCGTAATGTCCTATTGTCTATCACCTGATAGGATGAGTCCATGTGGAATATATACGGCCGCTCGGCTAATTTAGACCAATCTATCTCTCCATTTTTCCATAACGGTCCACACCATCGACTTCGCAAAGACTGATCTAATAGTAAGGTTAAGACGTAAAACTCGGTAAAGTAAATTACAGGTATGGAGAGGTTTAACTGATGGTGGTCGCTAAGGCAAATATTGAGGATTTAGGCTCTGGTTCAATTGTCGGACGCCTAAAAGCCTTCTACAGTCACTTTAATTTAACTAGCGTCAATCAACTTGATCAGCTTTACACGACAGATATTGAATTTCGAGATCCCATCCATATCGTCCATGGCAGTTTAGCACTGAAAAACTATTTTAAGAATATTGCAACTAATTGCGCGTTTGACTACATCGACGAACTCGTCGGAGAAAACGCTGCCTACATCACCTGGGAGATGTCTTACAAACACCCCATGTTGGCTTGGGGTAAACCTCTCAAGTTACGCGGTATGAGCCATATCAAATACACTGATAAAATCTATTTCCAAGAAGACAGTTATGATCTAGGAGCTATGATTTACGAAAATTTTCCGATATTGGGCTGGCTAATTGCGTTTGTCAAGAACAGACTGGGCGGTTCAAAGTGAACCAGCACAAGGAATATATTTGGATCACGGGCGCCAGCTCAGGTTTGGGCTATCAGCTCAGTTGTCAGTACGCTAGGGCTGGTGCGACCGTCATTATCAGTAGCCGTAACCAGAATAGTTTACTTGAACTTGTAGCAAAATATCCCGACAATTTAATACCACTCGCCTGCGACGTGACAAACGAGAGTCACATGTCGGTGTTAGGTACAGAAATGAGTAAACACGTACCTTATCTCGATAGGGTGATATTGAATGCCGGCGTCTGTGAATACATCGACCTACCCGATATTGACGTCGCTAAAGTAAAAGCCATGATAGAGACTAATTACTTCGGTAGTGTCAATAGTGTGAAAGCCGCAATGCCGTTACTTAAAAAAGCTCCTACTAGAGGACAAATTGTAGGTATTAGCAGCCTATCGACACTAGTAGGCTTACCTCGCGCAGAAGCCTATGGTGCATCGAAAGCGGCCGTAAATTACTTCTTGGAGTCTTTGCGGATTGACCTAGCAAATGAGCTTGACGTTGTTATCGTTAATCCCGGATTTATCGATACACCACTGACGCAAGCAAACGATTTCCCCATGCCATTTATCATGTCGGCGGAACGAGCGGCAATAGTGATCGTAAATAAGCTGCAAAAAAAACCTATGTATATTAATTTCCCCATAAAACTATATAGCTTACTACAAGTTGCTAAAAAAATGCCTACACTTTGGTATAGATTCTTGGGACCCAAACTATCACGCGCCAAACTAACCCAAGTAAAAGCCCAAAATAGTTAGTCAGTAACGAGATGACTATAACGATATGAAGACTCGGTAAATATTATGATGAATAGCTTCAACAATACAAGGAAAACTGATAGATGAAGATTGCCATAGTCGGTACCGGGATATCTGGACTCACATGCGCCTACTATTTAGCAGACTCTCATGATATCACCGTATTTGAAGCGGGTCCTCGTATTGGGGGCCACACCGCAACTATCGATGTCGACCATGGTTCCAAACAGTTTGCCATTGATACTGGATTTATCGTCTTTAACGATTGGACCTATCCCAACTTTATTAAACTACTGGATGAGCTCAAGGTGCCCTCGCAAGCAACTGAAATGAGCTTCAGTGTAAGTTGTCTAGAAACAGACTTAGAGTATGCCGGCACAGACATTAATACCTTGTTCGCTCAACGTAGAAACTTATTAAGTCCCTATTTTTGGCTGTTGTTAAAAGATATTTTACGATTTAACAAGCAAGCCAAACAGGACTTAGTCAATCACAATGTTTACGAATCAGTAACCTTGGGACACTACCTAAAGGAACGAGGTTATTCCAAAGGCTTTGCACAACACTACTTATTACCCATGGGAGCAGCTATTTGGTCCGCAACTACTGATGAAATGCTAGAATTTCCTTTAGCTTTTTTTGTACGTTTTTTTAATAATCACGGCTTACTTAATATTGTTAATAGGCCGCAGTGGCGTGTTATTCAGGGCGGTTCGCGGGCCTATCTAGACCCTTTGACAAAAAAATTTAATCACCGAATAAAAGTCAATAGCCCAGTGTCACGCATTGTTAGAGAGCGAGGCGGCATAAAGCTCAAAACCAATCAGGGTTGGGAACATTTCGATGAAGTTATATTAGCCTGTCACAGTGACCAGGCGCTTAACATCCTGTTTGACGCTAACAATAAGGAAAAGCGCATTTTGAGTGCCATACCTTACCGAGAGAACGAGGTGATGCTCCATACTGACACGTCGTTGTTACCGAAGAATAAGCGGTGCTGGTCAAGTTGGAACTACTTAATCAAAGGTAACGCCAACGATCAAAGGCCTACTTTGACTTACAATATGAATATACTGCAGCAACTTGATTGCACAGATACCTTTTGCGTCACTTTAAACCAAACTGAGGACATTGACCCTAATAAAATAATCGATAGTTTCCATTACGCTCACCCAACTTATAGCTTCAATAGCGTGGCCGCGCAAAGATCTTGGCTGGAAATTAATGGTATTCAACATACCTGGTTTTGCGGCGCCTACTGGCATAACGGTTTTCATGAAGACGGCGTTGTTAGTGCACTGCGAGTAGTAAGCGCAATTAACGAACAGGAATATTATAAAAAAACAGAGGCAAAGACCGCACAGCCATCTTATAACATTAAGTTAGCAAGCAATTGACAATGCTCTTATTATTTGAGCATTTAAACTAGAGCAATATTTATGTCACAGCATCACGGTACTTATGACAGCAACCTCGACCGTCACAACTGCGCAATTAATAGTGCAATTTATCGCGGTAGCATTAATCATAAGCGCTTGTTACCACGCCAACATCAATTCACTTACAGCGTGTTCATGATGTACCTAGACTTGTCTGAAGTAGATCAGCTAGTGGATACATGCAAGCTGTTCTCAATCGACAAACCTAATGTAGTTGCTTTGCGGCGCGATGACTATATTGGCCCAACACAGCTCTCGATTGCAGACGCTGTAAAATGCAAAGTAGAAGAAGCAACCGGTAAAAAGCCCGACGGTGCAGTGAGAATGCTAACCAACTTACGCTATTTTGGCTTTATTATCAATCCAATTACCTGTTATTACTGTTTTGACTCCGATGACAATTTAGAAACCATTGTAGCGGAAGTTACTAATACACCCTGGAATGAACGCCACCACTACGTTCTGCCCTGCGACCAATCAAAAA
Organism: Pseudomonadales bacterium; assembly: GCA_028280085.1. Taxonomy (GTDB): domain Bacteria; phylum Pseudomonadota; class Gammaproteobacteria; order Pseudomonadales; family JANQMK01; genus JANQMK01. Next base: position 7,114 of record JANQMK010000342.1, on the reverse strand, counting down.
CAAGCCACAAATTCAGATTTGATAAGACATTTCATGTATCCCCGTTCATGGAGATGGACATAGCCTACCATTGGCACAGCAATACGCCCAGCGATAGGCTCTGCATCTATATGGAAAACTGGCAACATGAAAAACAAATGTTTAATGCCACCTTATCACTTAAACGACAGCCATTGTCAGCAGAGGTATTAAATCGTACCTTACTAGCTTATCCGTTTATGACAGCCAAGGTGGCCTTTTCTATCTATTGGCAAGCAGCAAAGCTTTTTATTAAACGTATTCCTTTTATAAGCCACCCTACATTAAAGATGCAACGAGGAGTAAATCAGTGAGTATTTCACACATTGATAAAACCGATATTGAATTTTCCTCACAGGTTACATTTGTCGATCGCTGGGCAAAAAATATTTTTATCAAATTGTTCAAACAACTCAGCCGAGGAAAACTAATCTTGCGAGATGGAGAAGAGACTTTCGCTTTCGGTCAAACAAATCAAACAGCAGAGCTAACTGGCCATGTATCGGTGAAACATCACAGTTTTTACCGCGAGATTATCCTAGGCGGTAGTATCGGGGCCGGCGAATCTTACATGTCTGGCTCTTGGAACTCGCCGGACTTAGTCAAGGTCGTACGTGTCATTGTAAATAATATGGTGCTACTCGAAAGAATGGATAGCCGCAGCTCACTGGGCCGCCAATTTATGTTAAAAGCCATGAAGTTGTTAACGCGCAATAATTTGTTAGGCTCGCGGCGCAATATTTCAGCACATTATGACCTAGGGAATGATTTTTTCTCGCTATTTCTCGATAAAAGCATGATGTACTCTGCCGCAATTTTTGCAACCCCTTCGACCAGCTTAGAACAAGCATCTGTCACAAAACTACATCATATATGTAACCGGCTTCAACTTAAGCCAACGGACCATCTACTTGAAATAGGTACAGGCTGGGGCGGATTAGCAATTTACGCGGCAAAGCACTTTGGTTGTAGAGTTACCACCACAACATTATCAAAAGAGCAGTATGATTACGCTAAGCAATGGATTGAAAAGGAAGGGTTAACTGATCGCATCACGCTATTGTTGCAAGACTATCGCCATTTAACTGGCCATTTTGACAAATTGGTTTCTATCGAAATGATTGAGGCAGTAGGTTATCAGTACTACAAACAGTATTTTCGCCAATGTTCAAGTCTGATAAAGCCAAATGGACTCATGTTAATTCAAGCCATTACCATTCCTGATCAGCGTTACCATAGCGCTAAAAACAGTGTCGATTTCATTCAACGTTATATCTTTCCAGGTGGTTGTTTACCTTGTAATAACATTATTTGTTCTCAGGTAGCAGAACATACGGATATGCAAATTATCGGGCTAGAAGATATAACGGCTGACTATGCCTATACTATTGCTGCTTGGCGGGCAGGCTTTTTGGCTCAACTGGCAAAGGTGAGGCATCAAGGCTTTAATGAAACCTTTATCAGGATGTGGGATTTCTATCTAGCCTACTGCGAAGGCGGATTTAGAGAACGCGTCATTCATACAGCACAATATTTAATAGCGAAACCAGAATTTCGCGCCACACCAGCAATCAAAGTTTAATCGTAGTGAGCAGTTTCGTTGACCTCTTTACAACGCAATATTATTAATGCCATCTTATTTCAGCTTGGTTGGCTTATTTGTGTTATTAGCACCAATACTTGGGCTGTGATAAGCACTAGCCTTATCCTCATCATACATTTCAAATACATTCAACGAACATATACGGAGTGGCGCATCTTCGTTATTGCATTACTAATAGGCTTTATTTTCGATACACTCTTGTTACAGGCTGATATTCTCGTCACCCCAAATGAGCAGATCTTTCAGCCTATTTGGCTAACCTGCTTATGGGCACTCTTCGCATCCACTATCGGCCATTCTCTCGCATGGTTGCGACAACGAATTGCTTTATCCGCTTTTATTGGCGCCATTTTTGGGCCCTTGGCCTATAAAAGCGGCGCTTACTTGGTAGGTATACAACTCGACCTTAGCGTCCTTCTTCACTTAATCACGTTATCTTTGGGATGGGCCATCATATTTCCAGTACTTTTATTGTTTTATACCAAATATATTGAAGCCTAATGCTATGAATGTTCTTGTTGCTTTGCTCTTATTCTTCATCTATCAGCCAGTACTTGCCTACAACTACGACTCCATCGTTGGAGAAGCCTATGATGTGGATGGGAATAGGCTACTCTATAAAGAGTTTTTTTCTAGTACGGAGCAAAACACTCAAGTTACAGTTGAATATAAAACCAAAGATAATGTATTAATCGCTAAAAAACAATTAGACTTTTCCACTGCTAAACTAGCCCCAAATTGTCAACAAGAAGACTACCGCAATGGAGAACAGCGTTCCGCAATCAAAGATGCAAATAGTATCCGCGTCAGTTACCGAGCTAACAAGAGTTCAGCTACTCAAGTAAAAACCATAAAGCAGCGTCGCAACGGCAACGAACTTGTCATCGATGCGGGATTCAACTCCCTGGTAGAAAAGTATTGGCTCAATTTATTGGCTGGAGAGGCAATCACTTTTGACTACTTACTGCCAACCCGTAAACAACTGGTCGCTCTCAACATTAAAAAATTTTCAGCAACGCAGCCGCTTTGCGAGGCCAAATTCGACACTAAAAGCCAGCATATCTGCTTTAAAGTAACAGCCCAGTCATGGCTATTTAGATTGCTTATGCAGCCCTTGTGGCTAGTTTACGACATGGAAACAGCACGACTATTACGGTTCACTGGTTTGAGTAACCTAAATAGTGACGATGGTGAAGGTCAACGCGTTACTATATTTTACTCTTATCATGATAACAATGTGACAAATACAGCAGCTACTCAAGCAAGCTTTAAGAGGAGAGAGTAAAAACTACTCAACTTTGCTGTACATTCGATCACTGTAGTCCCAGGAGGTTATCTTTACAATATCTATCTCAATCACATATTCACGTTTTACTCGCGTTAACAACCAAGTAGCAAGCGGTTCATTATGATGATCTAAATAACGTGCTATCAGATTTTTTAGTACGCCTTTCGCATTATGTCGTGTGAGTTTTGCCACTCCTTTACCCCTAACACCACTATAGGGCTGTTCATTCGGTGCAATTTCAAAGGCAACCTTAGGATTCAACAACAACAGTTTAGCCACTCGCGAATTCTCATGGGTAGCACATAGTAATTTACCAGCACTCGGCATAAACCACAGTGAACAAATCAAAGGAAAGCCCGCGTCGTCTTGGCAGGCAAGCCGCAAGGGTATGGCTGCTTTATCTAGATAGTCGCTGATTTCATCATGATTCCACGCACTTTTTGCTAACACCGGTAAAGTCGACATTATTCGTTCCTATCATTCATACAACTTTAATTCATACAGTGCAGTCAATATGGTAGCTGTTAGCGACGGAGAGAAATTCTCATCAAAAAATCACAAAGGGGTCACATTTAATACTGGTGTTATACGTAATCAAGTCAACACTAGATGCCAACAACAGAAATTTTTCGATAAACCGAGACAACTATGCCCTATTTTCACAAAATTTAATGCAGCTTGTGCATAATCTCTATTACAATAAGCTAAAGAGCGTCTGAATACATACGTGAACACAAGAATACTATATAACTTATGTCTGTTGACAACTCGGCCACAACGCCAAGCAGAGACCGTTATACAAAAACGTTTACACCTAACATAAAACTAGGGGTTAGTAGTTGTTTGTTAGGTGAGCACGTACGTTATGACGGCGGCCATAAACATAATGCTTACATAGTTGGGACATTAAGCGACTATTTTACATTTGAATCCTTTTGTCCTGAAATGGCTATCGGTCTCGGCGTGCCACGTCCGGCTATTCATTTGGTTAAACAATCAAATGACGACATCCGATGTGTTGGCGTCAAAGATTCTCGTATTGATGTGACCGAACAACTGGTAGAATGCACCGACAGTCAGAAGTCATGGCACGAATCTTTATGTGGATATATTTTAAAAAAGGATTCACCCAGTTGTGGTATGGAACGAGTCAAACTTTACACTAATAACCAACCTCGCCGTGAAGGTGTGGGTATTTATGCCGGTCAACTCATTAAAAACCTGCCTTATTTGCCCGTGGAAGAAGAAGGCAGACTAGGGGACGCACGTTTAAGAGAAAATTTTATTCAACGCGTTTATGTTCTGTATCGTTGGAAAAGCTGCGTGTCTCAAGGGCTAACACCCAGTATATTGATGAATTTCCATAGCCAACATAAATTAATCATTATGAGCCGAGATCAAAATAAAGCACGAACTTTGGGCCATCTAGTCGCACAGGTAACAAAAGACTCTTTAGATAATGTTGCCAATCAATATATCAATGAATTGATGATCACACTAAAGCAAGTGGCTAGTGTAGGAAATCATGTCAATGTGCTACAGCATATTCAGGGCTACCTCAAGCGCCAGCTCGATGCAGCTGATAAAGCCGAATTATGCGAAACCTTGGAACAGTATCGATTTGGCAATTTACCCCTTATTGTACCTATCACGTTACTCAAACACCATTTTAGAAAAGCCCCAAACGAATTTATCAATAGTTCCTATTATATGAATCCATACCCTGCCGAAATGAAACTGTTAAACAGTTTATAAATACCGCACTAAGATAACGTAACTGTATTTTATGGTAGTGTTTTTTGTAGTAGTATTTTTTATTGTGGTCAAATTATCATAACTAAATAACTACAGCAAAATACGCTTTTTTTAGCAAATGTTTTACCGGTATTACTGTTGACAAAAGGCCTATAGTTGACAATTATCGCCTTTATTATTGGCAGGGTTCGATTGAATAATACTAGCCTTTAATAAACACAGTTCTTCATTCAAACATTGAGATAAGGCCTGTACTTCAACATCAAGCACTTGATGCAGATTAATAATGCTATTCATGTTACCCAGCCTGCAAGCTTCTTCTAATTCAGCCAAAACACTGGCAACTCTACTACCACCAAAGTTGATAGAAACACCTTTTACTTCATGGGCAATGGCTTTTACCTGATCAATCTGGCCAGTATCAATATTCTCTTTAATCTCTCGGATTTTTATAGGAACATCAGATAAAAACATTTCAAGCAATCGAATAATCTTATCGACTTTACCAGACGCACGCCGCATAAACCCTTCTTTATCCCAAACATTCTCTTCTGAAGAAAAGTAGCATTTATCATTATTCCCCGCTTCAGATTCAGATGCAACAGATGGCTGCCATCGCAATAGTTTTTCTTCAATGACATTAGCATCAATCGGTTTTGCAATATAATCATCCATGCCCGAGTTTAGGCATTTTTCCTTATCACCTTTCATAGCATTTGCCGTCATCGCAATAATAGGTATTTTTTTATATATTTCCCCTGCTTTACCTGCACGAATTTGCCGAGTAGCTTCGTAGCCATCTAACACCGGCATTTGACAATCCATCAACACTACTCCATATGGAGCAGATACGGGCATACTTAATAGCATCTTAATAGCTTCAAGGCCATTACTAGCGATATCTACCTCATACCCAAATGATTCCAAGACACCTAAAGCAACTTCTTGGTTCACCCTATTATCTTCCACCAACAAAATATTTTGCTTGCCTTGCCCTTTACTGTCTTTAATTGCCGAGCTAGAGGACGAACTGCTTTGCTCAACTAACAGGTTCTCACCAGCAAATAGTCTGGATATGGTATTAAACAACTTACTCGGCATGGTTGGCACTACCAGCTCAGCGTGAAAGCCCATCTGGCAAAGCCTCTCTCGATCAACATCACGCGAAATAGGACGACACAACACCAACAAGCCCTTGAGACAACTTATTTCGCGTTTTAGCGTATCGACAATATAACTATCTTCTTCAAGATAATCGATATCAACCAAAACCATGGTAGAAAAATCAGCGGATTTGCTCTGCGTCGACTTATCCTCTACTAAATATTGCAATAAAACTTCACTAGATTTTGCATTGATAACCTGCGCCTCAGCACGTTCTAAATAGCTGATGGTCGCCTCAAAATCGTTAACCGTCCGGCTTAATAAAAGAAATATTTTACCCTTAACTATATCACGATCTAGCGTTTGCTGTTCCGCCGTTATCACTTTAGGCAAAGCTAAGGTAAACCAAAAACGGCTACCCTTATCAACCTCACTTTCAACCCCAATTTCTCCTCCCATGAGTTTAACCAGCTGCTTACAAATCGCTAACCCTAGCCCCGTGCCACCATATATTCTTGACGTCGAAGAATCCAACTGGGAAAAAGCATCAAATAACTGCTCACATTTTTCCGCAGGTATGCCTACACCTGTATCATCCACCGAAAACGCGATGGATGCCTGGGATTCATCTTCGTGAAGCAGCTCAACATTAACCAATATGCTGCCAGAATTCGTAAACTTAATAGCATTGCTGATAAAGTTGATTAAGATCTGACGTAGACGACTGGGATCGACGATAACGGTAGATGCTATACGCTGGTCAAAATTAAACATTAATGTCAGACCTTTTTCCCCCGCTCTATACATCTCTGGCTCAATAGCATTTTCAAGATATTCCTCAATTTTTACCTCAATAGCGTCAAGTTCTAATTTACCTGCTTCAATTTTAGAAAAATCAAGAATATCGTTAATAAGGACTAACAGAGATTCCGCACTAGCGTGGGCGACTTTAGCGTAATGCCGTTGTTGTTCAGTCAACGTCTGTTCTAACAACAGGTGGAGCATTCCGAGTACACCATTCATTGGTGTACGTATTTCATGACTCATATTCGCTAAAAATTCTGATTTCGCTAAAGTTGCTGCTTCGGCATTTATTTTTGCCTCCTCAAGCGCCCACGACTGAAACTCTAGGTCGTCAGCATAAGCAAGTAATTTTGCCTCGGTCTCCTTGGCCGAGGAAACATCCTCGATGCAAATAAAAAAACCTAAGACAGTGTCACCATCCATGCTAGGCGTGTAGGGCATATTGACATAACGCACTGCTCCGTTTGGAAAAGGCATCTGAAATTCAAAGGAGACTTGCTCGCCACTCAACACCACTTCAATATAAGGCAGTACTAGCTCAT
>JANQMK010000306.1 GCA_028280085.1 Pseudomonadales bacterium | reverse complement strand
TCTCTATAGTACCTTGTGGTGGGACTACAAACTCCCCTTCATAACGCGGCAATTCTCGCATATCACTGAGCCAATGGGAGGTATCTAACAAGGAAATATCCACGCTGTTGTTGCAGTTGGTACACTTGTCTTCTGGCACTTTGGCTGTTGGTGCGAGAGCTGGTTCTGAGTTAAGGTCATAGAGCCCATCGATGACTCCTTGTGGATTATTCTGCATACGTTCCGCCATATCGCTAACCAGTTGGCTGGCTTTGGAGTAGAACAGACCCGCCCGATTGACTTCAAGATTTTTGGCTTGCATTGACATATGGCCGAGTAAACCAATAGCCAGCAACAGCGATGCGATTAATACTTCAATCAGCGTAAAGCCTTGTTGGCGTATGCTGAGCCTGCGGTTGGTAGAACTGTAGGCAGGATTCTGCTTGATTGGCTTAGTGACACTGGCGTGCCTCGTTGCTAAGCGGTGTCCTTGTAATTGCTGGTGAGAAGAAGAATCCATTGCTATTAATCACCTAAATATCCACTTTTGTTAGCATATTCTGCTGAGATTCTTTTATGGATACAACTGATAATTTTATTCGACATAGGTCATATGATAAAAGGCTCGATTATAAGGATAAGTGGTTGATTGTCATCCTGTTTTGGCTGCAATTTAAGCTGAAATTCTGCTCATATTAAGCATTAAGTTGGACAAGATATTTCCTCTGGTCTGGCGTATCTAACTCGGCCACTACTCATGACGATAATTCTGGCGGCATGGTAGGGGTTTGCGGGACAATAAGTCATGGAGCCGGCGTTCCCTGTCGTACCAGGTGGGGAAAAGGAAAATGACTCTCTGGTGGTGATTAGGGTGGCACTGTCTGGCTTAGCGGGGTAAGCACGTAACAACACATCTTTGGTATCTGATTCGCCAGTCGATGCTAATGTTGGTAGTGTTAATTTACGGTTTCTGTCTCCATCAATAAATACATAGTACGGGTGTTGCCAATTTTTATTAAGAATACAATCTCCTTGCGTCAAGTCTTCAATTTGGCAGATAACCACATTACTTTTTCGACTGATCGCGGTATAACGACCGTACTGCATCAAATGAAATAGAGACCGACTGAAGTTGTCGGCTTCGGTTTTATCGATCAATTCACTAAAATTGGGAAGTGCAATCGCACTAAGTACCGCGATAATAGCGATACAAACCATTTGTTCTAGCAAGGTAAAGCCTCGGCCAGCAATCATAAACTTTCCTTCATATTTATCTCATGTTTAGTAGTGGCACGCTGCTTCTGTGCCTTAACTAGATAGCGATAGTTTACCCGTGGCAAGGGTATTGGCGTTAGTGAACCACTGTATGACGATAGGGCTTATTGGTGTGCGATATGGCTTAAATCACTGTAGGCAGGAACTGGAACTAACTTCGTTTCTTGGAATAGTGAGCTGGTTTGTGTCGTATTTAAATTGAAAAGCCTAAAAGCGTAGATATCAGCTGCTGAGGTAGACACGGCCCGAGAGGTCTATTTTAATCTCCGATTTGGCCGCGTTCTTTTGGTTTGACTTGATCTCTATGGTGCCTTGATCGGGTTGTCCATCGCCATTACCGTCACCGGTTTGTCCGGTGGGTTGAAAGACAATAGTCTCTAGACCCGTTGTAATTGTTACCGAACTGTTGGGGGCAGAGAGACGTTTTAACAGCCTATCGCCATTGCCGGGGGTGGCTAAACAATTCGAACATTGTCGGTCGCCATTGTCCAAGAAAACAATGACTTGGTCACTCCAATCAGTGTTCTGTAGGCACTTCAATGTATCGCCTTGCGTTGTATAATTACATACGCTGACATAGCCTTTTTTACTAATTGCAGCGCTGCGCGCGAATTGCAGGAGGTATTGCATGTCTTTGGCATAGTTGTCGCTGAACTGTTTTTTTATAAGGTCCATAAAGCTTGGCGTTGCTAAGGTCGCCAAAATGGCCACAATGCCCAGGGTGACCATGGCTTCCATGAGAGTAAAACCACTGGCAAGATGATGTGAATCGCTGTTATTTGGTTTCATCTTATTCATTCTATGGCCGGCTATTAATCGACCTAAATTGTTTTTGTTGTGGATAACTATAATATAAATATAATTTATGGGGTTGGTATTTCTATTGTTAGCGACAAACCTTGATTAGAAAGATAGTACATTATTAGCAAATGATTAGCTATATGACCACTATTACCGCTTAAATCTGTCGAGTGGCATGGTTAACAATTTGGTTTGAATGCTTTTTGTTCTGCTGACTTTTAATCAGGGAGTCTGAATTTTACGGGAAGGTTATATTTAAGGAGTACAGGTTAAATCTGCCGACACCACATTGGCACCTGATAACGTTAGGATTTCGACAACGCCGGAATCGTCACTATCTGACGCGATGCGGACCTGACCTGAACCATTAATAATAATCGCCTTAGCGACTGGGGCTCCCTGATCATCACAGATAGTAAAATTGCTGGCTTCATCGTTGGAAACTAACATCGCCGCTTCATTGTAACGCACAAAGCCATTATCAGCGGTACCGTCTCGCAATATGCGAGTGAGTTTTGTATTGGTTCCGAGCTTTTTAAATACTCGAATAATGTCATTAGCATTAGCCACGACACCGTCTCCATTAGGGTCTTCAAACACGATTTGCCCGGCAGACCAGTCGGTAGAGCAAGTCTCGTGATCAGTAGAAGCGCAAAAGGTAACGGTTGTGTTGCGGTTAACAGCTTCGCTGCGTGCCAACGACAAGGCTGAGGACGTTTGGTTGAACGCTGCTTTACGATCGGCGCTGGCAATCATATCCCGCGCTGATGGCGTGGATAGGGTCATAATGATCGCTACGATAGAAATCGTGATCATTAATTCGAGTAGGGTAAAACCGCTGGTTTTCATCATTTTACTATTATGAGTGATTTATAGACATATGCTAGTGCTAGTTGGACTACCGGTTTTGATTAGAAGATAATCGGTAGTTTTCTTTCTTAACACTTGCTGAATTTTTCTTGCTTGATAACCAATAGCGAGTTGGCGGCTAGTACTCATAAGCGCTGGTTATTTAGGAAAACGGGTTATTGATCTAAATTGAGCTTTTGCAATCGGTAGCGTAATGCTCGAAAAGAGATACCAAGTTTTTTGGCCGCCGCGGTCTTATTCCAACGAGCTTGTTCAAGCGCTTTGACTATAGCTTCTTTTTCAATACCTTCGAGATACTCTTCAAGTGAGTCAAATTCTATATCCGTGGTGGTGGTTTGAGTTGTCGCTTGCGTTGGTGTTGTGTCGTTAGCGACATCTGGCACTGTCGTTGGAGAATTGTCTTCAGTGACTGCTAGCTGTAGGTCCTGCTCTTGAATAACATTGCCGTCACACAGCGTAAAAGCGCGCTCTAGGGTATTTTCAAGCTCCCGTACATTACCGGGAAAAGGATAAGATTGTAACGCCGCTAATGCTTCATCCGACAATGACGGTGTTGCCATATCAACATCTCTCGCCAACTTGTAAAGAATATTATTGGTGAGTAAAGGAATATCTTGCTGTCTTTCCCTCAACGGTGGCACTTTTAGTTCGATCACGTTGATGCGGTAAAATAGGTCATTGCGAAAACTGTTTTGTTCGACTAATTCTTTCAGATCTTTGTGAGTTGCGCTGAGTATACGAACATCTATTGAAATTTCCGCCTGGGTGCCAACGGGTCTTACAGCTTTTTCTTGAATAGCACGTAGTAGTTTAACTTGCATAGCAAGTGGTAGATCTGCCACTTCGTCTAAAAATAGTGTGCCGCCGTTAGCTGCTTGGAATAATCCAACCTTGTCTTCGTTAGCACCGCTAAAACTACCTTTTTTATGGCCGAAAAATTCGCTTTCCATTAGCTCGCTGGGAATAGCACCGCAGTTAACGGGTACAAAAGGCCCTTTCGCTCTGGGACCTTGGTGGTGAATCGAACGGGCTACCAACTCTTTGCCGCTGCCTGATTCTCCACTGATGTAAACTGGCGCTTGGCTGCGGGACAATTTGGTAATTTGCTGACGCAGCATTTTCATTGCTTGCGCTTCGCCGAGCAACATGTTTTCAGCACTAGAAGGTGTCGCTTTAGAACTTGGTGTAAGATTAAGAGCAGTGTTTATAAGTTTTCGTAATCCATCTAGCTCGACGGGTTTACTGACAAAATCAAATGCTCCCGCCTTCAGAGCGGAGATGGCGGTGTCAACGCTGCCGTAAGCGGTAATCACGGCAACGGGTATATCGGGATAGGCCGATTGAATATGCTCAACTAAGCTAATGCCATTGCCGTCGGGCAGGTTCATATCAGTTAGGCAGAGATCAAAGTGTTTTTCGCTAAGCAATTGTTTTGCCGAGGAAATATTTTCAACGCTGTGAGAATTGATATCCATTCTACCGAGTGTTATTTCTAATAGTTCTCGTATGTCAGGCTCGTCATCAATAATTAGTGCGGACTTCTTACTCATACCATATTCTGTAAATTATCAATTGAACGGTCGGGATGGACAAAGTTTATTCTAAAACAACTTTTATCATCACTATTAAATTTATAGTCTAAACGCGCTTGATTAGCCTCACATAACTCTTTACAAATATATAAGCCCAATCCTGTGCCTGTTTTTTCGGTAGTGTAAAATGGCTCGAACAGATGAGGTAACGCGTCCTCACTGATGCCGAGACCCTCGTCGATGATATCAAGATAAGAGGTTTCAGACTGTCGATTGAGCCTACCCTGTAACAGGATTGTAGGTTTTCCCGTATTAATTTCACTGTAGCGTAAGCCGTTATCAACGAGATTAGTGAGTACTTGTGAAAGTTGGCTAGGATCTATTTTTATTGGCAAAGGCGCTAGCGGCATATCTAATGTTATTTCTGGTATATCGCTGACAGTAGCAATATAGTCTTCGATAAAAGACGGCAGCCACTCTTGTAAAATGATGATTTGGGGATTGGAGCGGGTACGACGTGAAAGCTGCAACACATTTTCTACCACTTGATTCATACGCAAACAGTGGTTTTGGATAATGTCAGTTAATCGGCGGTCAGCATCTTCAAGCGTTTCCGATTCTTTCATTAGCTGGGCGGCGTGACTAATAGCGCCAAGCGGGTTGCGAATTTCGTGGGCAATACTTGCCGTGAGCCTGCCGAGAGATGCCAGCTTAAGCTGCTGGGCGTGTTGGGTAATGTGAGCCGTCTCTTCTAGAAAAATTAATGTATATGAGATGTCTGAATCGTCCAACTGCGAGAAATTTACTAAGAATGTAGGCAGTGTTTCTCCCGCTTTAAGGGGAGATAATTTGATGTAGCGGTCCTTTTTCCAATTCTGCAGATGGGTTTTGACAATATCAGGTAGAGTTTTTTGTAAAGGAGTTGTTGTTTCATAAGGCATATTAAGTAGTTGCGCGGCCGATTCATTCATGACTTTTATATGGTAATCGTAGCTAACAACAATGATGCCGGTTCGCATACGTTGTACAATGTGATGATTTAGTTGTTCTAAGCGGGCAGCCGCTGCCGCATTTTGGCTGGCGATCAGATTACTGGTATAAATACGTTTAGACAGATTTTGAAATATCAGTGACGTTGCGAATAATAACATACCTAGTATGCCGGACTTAAAGACGCTAGCCATATCACTGTGCAGAACCGCTGAAGAGTAATAACTTTCAGCGATGACCACCGTCGATGCAATAGCGGCTAAAAACGTCGCCAGTTGATTAGGTAGAAAGATGCTGGCGGCCGCTACCGAAATAATAATAAGTACCCCTAACCCACTTGCAATACCACCGCTGGAGTGCATCAAAAATGCCAATGCGATGATGTCGGTTACAATAACGATAAAGGTATGTTGAACAGTGGAAGTGAAATCAGAATGGATCAGAGCCAGTAAAATAATCAAGTTAACACAAGTATATAAACTAGCGACGGTGACGAATAATAACGGAGCGGTCCCACCCACGAGCCCCTGGCCGCTCACCGAGGTGCTCAGTGCTAATAAAATACCTGCCAATAGCAGGCGGTAATAAGTATATATTTTCAATAAGTCGCGATTAGTTTCTAACGATATATTGTTTTTCACTGTATTGCCTTGCCTATCTACCTAATAAAGGTGCATTTTGTTGTTCAGTGCCAAGATTGCACGAGGGCGAAAACCTTCACCGCTATTTACAGTATATAACCTCTGCGCAAGAACGCCTTTAGGCGACAAAAGGGCCACTATTAATTGACTGCTTTGAAAATGGCGGTTAGAAATCGTGACTTTGCTAATTATTGGCAATTGGCTCAAAATAGTCGCCCCAATAAAGGCCATTTTTTAACAAAATTTGATCAGAGGGTAGTATGTCAAAACTGAATGTTGTTATGGCGCAGGTCAATCCGTTGGTAGGCGATATCCCTGGTAATGTGCAGTTGATTATCGATCGCGTACAACAGGCAGAAGCGGAATATTCTCCAGATGTCGTTGTTTTTCCTGAATTAGTTATGACTGGCTATCCGCCTGAAGATTTGTTGTTGAGACCTAGTATTGAACAGCGTATTAACCAGGGAATACAGCGACTTAAGCAGGTCGTGGGTGATACCTATGTGGTGATCGGCTATCCACGGTTGGACAATGGCAAACTCTATAATATGGCTGGTGTGCTTTATCGGGGCGAGATTATTGCAGAGTATGCCAAACAACATTTACCGAATTATCGTGTGTTTGACGAAAAACGCTATTTTGTCCCAGGCTCTTCGACCGCAGTTGTTGACATAAAAGGTATTAAAGTTGCTCTCAGCATTTGTGAAGATATTTGGTTTCCTGGTCCTATGCAACTTGCTAAAGAAGCGGGTGCTGAATTGATGATAAATCTTAACGCCTCGCCTTTTCATACCGAGAAACTGCGTGAAAGAAAGCAACAGCTCAAGGCTAGAGCTGAGCAAGGTGATATGCCTATTATTTATGTTAATCAGATTGGTGGCCAAGATGAATTGGTGTTTGATGGCTATTCTGTTGCAGTCGGTCGCGACGGCAATATTCGAGTGTCTGCACCTCAGTATCAAGAATCGTTGCAGTTGGTCAGGGTAAATTTGGCTATAGCCGAAGGTGTTGAGGAAGAAGAGATTATGCCACCGTTAGCGCTGTTGCCATCTGTTTATCAAGCGCTGGTGCTAGGTGTGAGGGATTATGTTAATAAAAATCGCTTCCGCGGTGTCGTGTTGGGCTTGTCTGGCGGCATTGACTCAGCCCTCACGTTAGCCGTTGCGGTGGACGCACTGGGTAGTGAGCGCGTTGAAGCGGTGATGATGCCGTTTCGCTACACGTCTCAAATGAGTGAGGATGATGCTGCGCAGCAAGCGGCGATGTTGGG
>JANQMK010000298.1 GCA_028280085.1 Pseudomonadales bacterium | reverse complement strand
ATTATCACCGGCATGCAACAGGGCGGGCAGCTCACTACCACCACAGATGTAGACAATTGGCCGGGAGATAACAATGGCGTACAAGGCCCAGAGCTAATGCAGCGAATGCAACAGCATGCTGAAAGATTTGAAACCAAGATTATCTTTGATCATATCGAACATGCCGATTTACAGGAGCGGCCATTTACATTAAAAGGTTCAGCGACAACCTACCAATGCGATGCATTGATTATCGCCACCGGCGCCTCTGCCCAATACCTCGGACTACCTTCAGAATCGGAATACATGGGGCGAGGTGTCAGCGCCTGCGCTACTTGTGACGGTTTTTTCTATCGTAACAAGCCAGTAGCTGTCATTGGCGGCGGTAACACGGCTGTTGAAGAAGCACTATACCTATCCAATCTAGCAAGTTCTGTAACCTTGATTCATCGCCGCGATAAGCTTCGCGCCGAAAAGATACTGCAAAACAAATTATTTGAAAAAGAAAAACAAGGTAATATTATTATCCATTGGCATCACACACTTGACCAAGTGGTTGGTGACGAAAACGGCGTAACAGGCATAAGTATTAAGAGCACACAAGATAGTTCGGTAACAGATATCGATGTCGATGGGGTGTTTATTGCCATAGGCCACAAGCCCAATACCGATATATTTGCCGATCAACTAGTGATGAAAAATGGCTATATCACTATTAACGCTGGGTTAGACGGCAACGCAACGGCGACATCTGTTGCAGGCGTTTTTGCCTGCGGTGATGTATCTGATCAAGTTTATCGCCAAGCTGTTACATCTGCTGGCTTTGGTTGCATGGCAGCACTCGATGCGGAAAAATACTTAGATGATCTTGTTGACTAGACCGTGCTAACACTTGGAGACTATGTTAGTACTAGAGATCAGGTTAGTACTTCATGCAAATACATAGAGGCCATGTTAGTACTTATAGGCCACGTTAGTACTTAGAGACCACTTTAGCATCTAGATGACCTTAATTTATGCTCTACTGGTTAGATCATAAAGATATTCGTTTCCCCGCTATCGATTCAGCGTTAGAAGAGCCTAATGGTCTACTAGCCGCTGGAGGCGATTTACGGCCAGAGAGGTTACTTGAAGCCTATAGACAGGGGATCTTCCCATGGTACGAGGAAGGTCAGCCCATTTTGTGGTGGTCTCCCAATCCTCGGGCAGTGTTATTGCCTGGCGATATCCATCTATCGCGTAGCTTAAAAAAAACGATGCGTCAGCAAAAGTTTACGGTGACAGCGGATACGGCTTTTGCGGAGGTCATTGCGGCATGCGGCGAGCTTACCGAACAACGAACCGGCACATGGATCACCAGCGAGATGGAAGCGGCTTACACCACACTGTATCAACAAGGCATCGCCCACTCTATCGAAGTATGGCTTGAAAACCACTTAGTCGGTGGTCTGTATGGATTAGGCATAGGGCAATTATTTTTTGGCGAATCTATGTTTAGTCGAGTTACTAATGCCTCAAAGGTAGCATTTGTGCATCTCGCTAACCAGCTACAGTGCTGGGAGTTCAAGTTAATAGATTGTCAGGTACCCAATGACCATTTAACACGTTTAGGTGCGACAACTATTCCTCGTTCCGAATTTAAAGATTATCTAATTAAGTATCTCGATAAACCAGCACCTAGTAGCCCTTGGCATCTAAGTTGGCAATTCTGAGTTGGCAATATTTAAACTATATTGTCAAAGTATCGCGATTCGTTTAGGTAGTCGCTAGCAAATAAGTAAGCAGCAATTAGGATATAGGTTTGCTATTAACTTCAGCGGAAAATTGGTTACAAAAAACGCCACATATGTTATACACTGCATAGGCGTACCACTCCCCTTTGTCCTTTGAGTATATTCGATGTCCTTTTAAGAGATGTCCTTTTTAAGAAAAGTACTGTGGCCGATTTATCCAATCTTAAAATTTTTTCTACTCCCGTTCACGAGTGTAGTTACCTGGAAGGAGAAGAAGCAACAACGGTATTTGTTGATCCTAACGCCACTATCAGTAAAGAGTTATATAGCCAGCTATCTGAGCTGGGCTTTCGTCGTAGTGGTTCCCATCTATACAAGCCCCACTGCGCTTATTGCTCAGCATGTGTTCCTACACGAGTTATTGTTGACGAATTTACGCCAAATAAACAGCAGAGAAGAACATGGCGGAAAAACCAGGACTTAATACGCACCGAAATTAGCAGTATTACAACAGACGAACATTATCAGCTCTATCACCAGTATATTTCTGCCGTGCACAAAGACGGCGATATGTACCCCCCGTCTGAAGATCAATACCATTCCTTTCTGACAAGTGAATGGAACACTACCTTATTTTATGAATTTCGCACCGCAACGAAACAGCTAGTGGCTGTTGCTGTAACAGATAAGCTCAGCCAGGGTTTATCATCAATTTACACATTTTATGATCCTGACGCAAAGAAACGCAGTCTTGGGGTGTTTGCAATTCTCTCACAAATCGAACAAGCAAAAAGCCTCGGTTTACCTTATCTATATCTTGGATATTGGATTAAGCGCTGTAAGAAGATGAATTACAAGATCAACTACCAACCGGCAGAGATATTGACCAATGGTCATTGGCGCCATTATCTTGAGGGATCTACTGCCGCATTCAACAAATATTTTGATCTGCCGCCCTGATCTGCACTGGCACAGAACAGAATGGTCTGGACCCTCACACGCCAAACTAACACGCTAGACCGCCTTTCTCACCGCTAGCTGGTCCGCCTAATCGGCTACTTAAGCCTTACCAAGTAGTGCCTTAAGATTAAGATAGTGCCTTAAAAAGCCTATTAGCACTGAAATCAAGTAAATATGACCAATATGGCAAATGAGTTTTGCGTCCAACAGCATTTTAGTGCAGAATTCACGCCTGCCTGTAAAGGCACCCAAATAATTACGGCAGCAATTAATTAGAAACTTAATAGTGACATTTCTATTATTAGGTTACCTAGCTGGTTTCTTTGACTATATTATGAGTCTTTGAGTTTATTAGAGATTTTGAGGGTTGAGCCGAATGGCGAAAGAAGATCAAATTGAAATGGAAGGTGAAGTAATTGATACTCTACCCAACACTACATTTAAAGTCATGCTTGAAAACGGTCACACAGTGATCGCTCACATATCAGGCAAAATGCGTAAAAATTATATCCGCATACTCACCGGAGACAAGGTGCGAGTTGAAATGACACCTTACGATCTCTCTAAAGGACGTATAGTTTACCGGGCCCGCTAAAGCCACTACCTCGGCTACAACACAGTTTGTAAGCCACCACCCTATCTATAACAATCGCAATTAGTCTATCAAAGATAGCTGTTCAGTCAGAGATACGGTGAGTAAAGATTTTGGACTTAAAAACAATCAGACAAAAAAATCGGTGGACAGTGCCACCGATTTCAATCAATAACAATAACAGATATAACTAGACGGCTGCTTCTGTCTCTTCCTCATCAACAGCAATGACGATCTCTCCATCTTCAACAGTGACATTAACTGTACCGCCACCATTGGCAAGATCACCAAATAACACCATTTCTGCTAGTGGTTTCTTCAACTTGTCTTGAATGACGCGGGCCATAGGGCGTGCCCCCATCTGCTTATCGTAACCGAGTTGTGATAACAACATCCTCGCATCATCTTCGACATGAATAATAACGTTCTTATCTTCCAGTTGAACTTGCAAATCAACAAGAAACTTATCAACCACAGTTTTTATCACATCAGTGCTCAACGCGCTAAATTGCACGATGCCATCAAGACGGTTACGAAACTCAGGTGTAAATGACTTTTTAATGACTTCGGTACCATCTGAGGAATGATCTTGCTGCGTGAACCCGATCGATGGCCTACTCAACATATCAGCCCCAGCATTGGTGGTCATAATCAGTATCACATCGCGAAAATCCGCTTTGCGCCCATTATTATCAGTCAATGTGCCATGGTCCATCACTTGCAACAACAAGTTAAAAACATCGGGATGCGCTTTTTCAATCTCGTCAAGCAGCACGACACTGTGAGGATTTTTTGTTACGGCCTCTGTCAGTAAACCGCCTTGATCAAATCCTACATAACCTGGAGGTGCGCCAATCAAACGCGATACTGTGTGGCGTTCCATGTATTCCGACATATCGAAACGAATAAGCTCAACCCCCATCGCTTTGGACAGCTGCTTACAAACCTCAGTTTTACCAACACCTGTCGGTCCTGCAAACAGGAACGAACCAATCGGTTTTTCAACATCTTTTAAACCAGCGCGTGATAGTTTAATCGCCGTTGCGATCTTGCTAATTGCTTCGTCCTGACCAAACACCACCATACGCAGATTATCTTCGAGTTTTTGAAGCATCTCTTTGTCGCTAGTCGATACGGTCTTAGCAGGTACTTGTGCAATTTTTGCAATAGTATTCTCAACGTCGACAACACCGATGACCTTTTTGCGCTTGTTGGCTGATTGCAACTGTTGGAAGGCACCCGCTTCGTCAATTACATCAATAGCTTTATCAGGTAGAAAACGGTCATGGATGTAACGACCTGCCAATTCAGCTGCTGACTTTAGCGCAGTATCGGTGTACCGCAGACCATGATGTTCTTCAAACTTAGCTTTTAGACCCTTGAGAATCATGTAGGTCTCTTCAACACTCGGCTCTGGTACATCTACCTTCTGGAATCGTCGTGATAACGCCCTATCCTTTTCAAAAATACCACGATACTCCTGGAAGGTGGTTGAACCGACACAACGAAGCTCACCTGATGTTAACAAAGGCTTAAGTAAATTGGATGCATCCATCACCCCGCCGGAAGCAGCGCCGGCACCTATTATGGTGTGAATTTCATCGATAAACAGTATGGCATGTTCTTGCTTTTTAAGCTCAGCAAGCAAACCTTTAAAACGCTTTTCAAAATCGCCACGATACTTAGTGCCGGCCAGCAGCGATCCTAGATCAAGTGAATATACTACGCACTCTGACAACACTTCTGGCACTTCGCCATCGACAATTAACTTGGCAAGCCCCTCGGCAATAGCTGTCTTACCGACACCGGATTCACCGACTAGCAAAGGATTATTTTTACGGCGGCGAGATAACACTTGACTCACACGTTGCACTTCATCCAAACGACCAATCAGCGGATCAATACGACCAACGACAGCTTGCTCATTGAGATTTGTTGCATAGGCCTCTAATGGGCTTTGTGAAGGCGAATCGCCCTGCACATCTTCATCGTGCTGTTCATGTCCACCGTGATCAAGACCCTGATCATGATGATCATGATGTCCCGCAACTTTGGAAATACCATGGGTAATGTAATTAACAATATCGATGCGCGCGACACTTTGCTGTTTGAGAAAATAGACCGCTTGGCTTTCTTGTTCACTAAAAATAGCAACAAGTACATTAGCACCAGTTACTTCTTTTTTACCTGAAGACTGAACATGAAAAACAGCGCGCTGCAACACTCGTTGAAAACCCAGAGTAGGTTGTGTTTCTCTTTCATTGTCTGATGCTGGAATAAGCGGGGTTGTAGAATCAACAAAATCTGTCAGATCGTTTCTCAACTTAGACAGGTCGGTTCCACAAGCTCTTAGAACATTCGCTGCGGTATCGTTATCGAGTAATGCCAACAATAAATGTTCTACGGTCATGAATTCATGCCGCTTGGATCGAGCGCCTTTGAAGGCCTCGTTTAAAGTGACTTCCAGATCCTTACTAAGCATACCGTTACCTCAATACTTCTAGACCACTCACACTGCGTCAGTCTGCCGACGCTTCTATCTCGCATAACAAGGGATGTTCATTTTCCCTTGCGTATTGGTTCACTTGTGCTGCTTTGGTTTCCGCAATATCTTTAGTATAGACACCGCATACAGCTTTTCCTTCCGTGTGTACTTGCAGCATTATCCGTGTTGCTTTTTCTTGGTCCATGCTAAAAAACACTTCCAAGATATGTACCACAAAATCCATCGGTGTATAGTCATCGTTCAACATCAACACCTGGTATTTGGAAGGCGGGTTAAGCTTAGGTTTGGCTTCTTCTACCGCTAAATCACCACCGTAATCGTAGTATTCATCGGGTAAGCTGTCGTCATCTCCCATACTTAATATTAGTAGAAGATTGGCAAAAGTACTCATAACTCTAACTCATAAATATGATGGAATTTATATCACACATTCTACAACATTCACGACACATCGAAAGTAAAAAAAACGCTAGGGGGGTTGACTAATATACAAAGGAGGTATAAAACGGGAGAGTGCCCAGAGGACATGGGCCAGGTACTACAAAAAATACTACGCTGTCATAGTGATATAGCAGCAGTAAGTGTCTGAGTATTATAAGAAGGACAACAAACATGGATATAGGAACCGTCAAATGGTTTAACAACGCGAAAGGTTATGGCTTTATTCTGCCAGAAGGTGGGGGGGAAGACCTATTTGCGCACTATTCATCAATTACTATGGAAGGTTATAAGACCTTGAAAGCAGGCCAGTTAGTCACTTTTGACACAATACAAGGCGCCAAGGGTCTACATGCGACAAATATTCAAACCATTACCGAGGAAGAACTCACTAAAATAAAAGCAGGCGAAGCACCTTCGCCCAAAGTGGAACAACCTTCTGTAGAAGAAGCCTAAGCTGACAAAAGAAGAAATAGCACTAAATGCGCTCTTACAGTTTTTAGATTGCTTATGCTGTTAGCATCTTTGTTGGGCGTATTGTTAATGTCAGCTACAGGTATAGTCGCCATCTAGCTCGTGAGTTAAGTAGAGCTGAGAGTTTTCTTTGCGCCAAAAAACACCTTCATTATTCCAAATCCTTCTATTTAACCTAATTACTAATAGCAATTGGTCTATAAATATTCGGTGCTGCTTAACCAAATCCCCAATATACAGTGCGAAATTCGCTCGATTCTTCGATTTTATAGAGGCGGCTAATCTCTTTATGATCTCGCAATAAGATCTAATTGTATAACAATAATGACAATTTATTTTAGTTATTATAAATCAATGCGTTAAAAATTTTCACCGCATGACTTTTTAGAGTATGACTTTCCATGGTATGACAAGGATAACACCGTGCGAGCCCGGCTTACCCATTCACGTAAAGCCTATGTCATCAGATCAATTGCAGAAATAAGAAAAAAGAATTCAAAAACAGAAAGCAGTTAATTACTACTCGCAACCACATCAAACAAAGCGTCACGAGTGAGCAATCAAAGTTAGTTTATTTATCGATAAATATTTTTTTATCTGTTGCTGTTACCCAACAACTCATCAGATTTTTAGGACAGAACAGCAATAGTTATATTTGCGTACACAGGAAAGAAAACATCTTTTCTCTTGTCTGCTGTCTGCGCCTAATACCTATAGGGACGGACCTATACTCTGCCTTGGATCTAAATCCAAAAAAACTATATTCCAAGAAAACTATAATGGGTCAAATTAAAAGTATGCCCTAACCTCTTTACTTAAATAAGCCTCAGCGGTTAGACCACACTCCAATAACTCGGCCTACCATCAACTAAACCATAGCCATCTCTATAACTAAAGTTACATATTATCAATAATGGCGTCACCAAACTCAGAACAAGAAAGTAAAGTCGCACCATCCATTAAACGTTCAAAATCATAAGTGACAGTCTTTGCACTAATTGCGCCCTCAATGCCTTTTATGACGCGATCCGCGGCTTCGTTCCAACCAAGATGACGCAACATCATCTCGGCTGACAAAATGAGCGAACCAGGGTTGACCTTATCTTTACCCGCATATTTAGGCGCGGTGCCGTGGGTTGCCTCAAACAAAGCAATGTCGTCACTTAAATTAGCACCAGGCGCAATACCAATACCGCCAACTTGGGCTGCCAAGGCATCTGATAGATAATCTCCATTTAAGTTTAATGTAGCAATAACACTGTACTCTTTCGGACGCGTTAGCACCTGTTGCAACATGGCATCGGCAATGACGTCTTTTATAACAATCTCTTTGCCTGTGTTTGGATTCTTTAATGAGCACCAAGGACCACCATCAATCGGGGTAAAGCCGAATTCTTGTTGTGCTAACTCATAGCCCCAATCACAAAATGCGCCTTCGGTGAATTTCATGATGTTGCCTTTATGTACCAAAGTAACGGAAGGCAAATCCTGGTCAATGGCATATTGAATCGCTTTGCGAACTAAACGCTTAGTGCCCTCTTCCGAAACCGGTTTAACACCGATGCCAACATCTTGGGGAAAGCGAATTTTGGTCACTCCCATTTCATCTGTTAGAAACTTAACCACCTTATTGGCTTCTTCAGAACCCGCTTTCCATTCAATGCCAGCGTAGATGTCTTCAGAATTCTCACGGAATATACACATATCAACGGAACCAGGGTCTCTAACTGGAGATGGCACGCCGTTAAACCACCGTACCGGCCGCTGACAAACATAAAGGTCCAGCTCTTGTCGTAATGCTACATTCAATGAACGAAAACCACCCCCAACCGGTGTTGTTAACGGTCCTTTAATACTAACTTTATATTCTTTAATCGCGTTGAGAGTCTCCGCTGGAAACCAATCGCCGTCATACAGCTCAGCTGCTTTTTCACCTGTATATACTTCCATCCAGGAAATTTTCTTATCACTCCCGTAAGCTCTTTCCACTGCTGCATCTATCACCTTAAGCATCACGGGGGAAATATCGACACCAATACCATCCCCTTCGATATACGGAATAACAGGGTTATTGGGTACATTAATTGAAAAATTTTCGTTAACTGTAATTTTTTCGCCAGATTCTGGTACTTGAATGTGTTGGTATCCCATGCTGCACTCCATTTACTGTGACATAAGCCTAACTATCGCGAAACCACTGCTTCATTAGGACGAGCTTTACAGAAAATTATACCGGTCTCTTCCATAATGCTGTAGTTTTTCTACAAAAATTTAGAGATCTCTTTAATAATGGCCAAACTTATTCTTTTTAACAAACCATTTGGCGTGATATCTCAATTTGGTAAATCGGGTGATAAGACTACTTTAGGTGAATTTATAAACTTTAAAGGCGTTTATCCTGCTGGTCGATTAGACACTGACTCAGAAGGGTTACTGCTACTGACTGATAACGGACCGCTACAACACCAAATTACCCATCCAAAACATAAGCAACCAAAAACCTACTGGGTACAAGTAGAAGGAGAGATCAACGATGAAACAATCAATCATCTTGAACAAGGTGTATTGTTAAAAGATGGTCCAACGCGGCGAGCAAAAGCCCGCATTATTTCACCACCTGATCTGTGGCCACGACACCCGCCTATTAGATCGCGTCAATCAGTCCCCACTTCTTGGCTAGAATTAACAATCACTGAAGGCAAAAACCGTCAAGTTCGCAGGATGACCGCCGCCTTGGGCTTCCCTACCTTAAGGCTTGTTCGCACTACTATCGGCAAGTGGCAGTTGGGTTGCTTAAAACCTGGCGAGTTCAGTTGTGAAACCATTCATATGCCGATCAAGAACCAAACAAAACGCAAATAGTCTTCTATACTTCATGCCATTAATACGAGTGTTCGGTCTGATAAAACTCGTTCAGTCAGGTGATTCCCAGCGTTTTAATGCATCTTTATCCGCCACTCGGGATTCTAGCCAACGACTGCCGTCAGCTGTCACTTCTTTTTTCCAAAACTGCGCATTGGTTTTTAAATAATCCATAACGAATTCACAAGCGGCAAATGCTTCTCCCCTATGAGGACTGGCCACGCCGACATAGACAATCTGATCTTGCGGTTGCAAAGTACCAACGCGATGCACAACATTGGTAGCACAGAGTTGCCAACGCTGTCGCGCCGCCGCCAAAATCTTTGCAATAGATTTTTCCGTCATTCCTGGGTAGTGCTCTAGCGTAAGGCTTGATACTACATCATTGTCGTTGATATCTCGCACTAAGCCAACAAACGACACCACCGCACCCACGCTCAAATCCCCACGATAGAGTCGCTCAACCTCAGTATTAATATCAAAATCATCGGTTTGAATTTTAATGCGATCACGCACTTCATTTAACCTATGCTCTTGTAACATATGCTCTTGCAAACTTTATTCACCTTTGGTTTATCATTATATCTATCATCAAATGTACTTCACCCACCAAATATAGTTCACCCATCCAATATATTTCACCTATCAAATAGGGCTCACCTACAGCCATCAACGCCTAGCATTAGCCCCCAGTAACGGGTGGATAAAATGCAACTTCATCCTGATCTCTGATGATGGCTGAGCTATCAGCCACTTGATGATTAATAGCAACCACAATATTGTTTTCCTGCAACACAGCGCCCTTGTCACCATGTTGCGCAGCCAATCGCAGCAACAAATCCCGGACAGGCATGCCATCTACCGGGCACTCTATCTCTTCCGCAGCGATACCCAGTTCTTCTTTTACCCGGGCAAAATACACTATATTAATCATAAATCACTTTATCTCGTCACCATTGTCCGAGTTCTCGCTGTTATCCGTGCACGATTCATTCTCAACCTGAGAAGCGGCTGCCGTCCAATCGCCAGACTTACCCCCCTGTTTTTCTAACAGTTGGGTGCTTTCGATCACCATACCTTTATCAACCGCTTTACACATATCATAAACACTTAATGCCGCCACGGAAGCCGCCAACAAAGCCTCCATTTCAACACCTGTTTTGCCCGCTAATTTACAGGTTGCGATGATTTCGAGACAGCTAGCCGCCACATCTGCCTCAATGGCGATATCAATAGAGGTCAACTGTAGTGGATGGCACATTGGAATTAAGTCTGAACACTTTTTAGCTGCCTGGATACCGGCGATTCTCGCTACTGCTAATACATCACCTTTTTTAAGGCCCCCATCCAAGACACTACTTAGCGTCTCGGGTAGCATACGAATAACTGATCTAGCGACGGCAACGCGCTGGGTCACGGCTTTATCCGTAACATCAACCATACGCGCATTACCCTTTTTATCTAAGTGCGTTAGCCCTGACATGAGATGTTCTCTTTACCACTTAAATTGGTTAGCACCCTATTAGTTAGTAGCTAGTAGCCCCAATTGGGTTGATTGTTAAACCCTGTGATTGTTAAACCCTGCTGGGGGTTTATTAGCTAGTTAGATGCTGCCTACTATATCAGGAACAGCCCCCTTCGTCAGAGCGATAAAAAGTACCACACCATAAAAACAAGTTGATCTGTCTCTTTAAAGTACACAAAAATATCACCATGCAATATTTTTAATTAAATCAACAGACTATAGCTTAAAACTAATACACTGCTGGAATGGCTAGAACGGCTCGAATAGCACTGCTTTAACACATAGTATACGGTAACAAGTACAAACTCCTTCGATCAGTAAACAATCGAGATAGTAGGGCCGTTCATTGGACCTTGGCACTGGCCGCAGTTAGAATAGCCGCCTCGACTTAATTTAGGAACATTTATCGTGCTAATCCACTTATCCGATACGACGTGATTGATGTGGTTATAGTACTAGGATACAGGTCCAATAAACGACACCAGTTCAATAAACAACACCAATTCAATAGACTATGCTAACGGCTGAGTTATGCCCATCACAGTAAGCACTCCCACACCAATAGCCACAGGCAACACCGAACAGCATGTTATCGTCGGCATGTCAGGCGGTGTCGACTCTTCCGTTGCAGCCCTTTTGCTTCTACAACAAGGCTACCAGGTAGCAGGTCTGTTCATGAAAAATTGGGAAGAAGATGACGGCACTGAGTACTGTACCGCAATGAAAGATATGGCTGATGCGGCAAACGTCTGTGATAAGCTTGGCATCCAGTTGCATACCGCTAACTTTTCCGCAGAATATTGGGATCGGGTATTTGAGCATTTTCTTGCCGAGTATCGCCTTGGCCGAACACCTAATCCGGATATTCTGTGCAATAAAGAAATTAAATTTAAAGCTTTTCTCGATTATGCACTGGAACTGGGCGCCGACTATATTGCTACAGGCCACTATGTGCGTAAGTCCCAATCAGACAACCAATCAGACAACAACGTCAAACTACTCAAAGGCGTGGACAACAATAAAGACCAAAGCTATTTTTTGCACGCTGTCGCAAATAAACAACTGGCCAAGGCATTATTCCCATTAGGTGAGTTAACAAAAGACCAAGTGCGGCAACTGGCGCAAGCCAACGGACTCGTGACTCACGATAAAAAAGACAGCACTGGCATTTGTTTTATCGGTGAACGCCGCTTTAAAGATTTCTTACAGACTTACATTCCCGCCCAACCAGGCAGTATCGAAACAGTAGACGGTAATGTTATCGGCACACACAATGGTTTAATGTTTCATACTCTCGGCCAACGACAAGGTTTGGGGATTGGCGGCGTTAGTGGCGCCAGCGAAGCGCCGTGGTATGTTGTTGCCAAGGATCTAGCACGCAATGTGCTGGTGGTAGCTCAGGGCAATGATCATCCAAAACTGTTTAGCAAGAGCTTAATTGCGACTAAATTGGATTGGATCAGTGCACAACACCCAACATTGCCTTTTACTTGTACGGCTAAAACCCGTTATCGTCAGTCTGACCAAGGTTGTCAGATCTTTGAACTACCACCTGAACCCAGCGCCGCCGGTACTAGCAATCAACCAGGCGATGAGCAACAAGTAAAAGTGAAATTTGACCAACCGCAACGGGCGGTAACACCTGGGCAATCTATTGTATTTTATAACGATGATGTTTGCCTCGGTGGTGGTATCATTGAATCAACGGAACCCGCATACTCAACATAGGATTTATCTAGCGTGTCAGATGACAGTCCACATTTAAATAGCACTTTAGTTGATCAGACTCTAGCTCTAGGGGGGTTAATTCAGTCGGCAACCCTGGTTGAATCGGTGGCCAAAAATGGTATGTTAGATCAAGCATATTTCGAAACCTGTATTTATAGCCTGTTTCAGCAAAATCCAGAATCAACAGAGGAAGTATTTAAAGACCGTTCCCATCTGCGCTTAGGTCTGACGCAACTTGTCAAAATACTTGAAAATGATCCTAGCTCACGTAACTCTGATGCAGTCAAATACGCGATGAGTGTTATCCACTTACAGAAACGACTCGCCCACAATAGCGATATGCTGCAAATAATAGATAATCGCTTGCAACAGGCAAAAAGCCAAGTAGACCATTTTTCTTTAACTCATGAAAACGTTATAGCGAGTCTCGCCAGTATTTACCAAGATACTATCAGTACCTTTCGTTTTAGGGTCCAAGTTATTGGCACAGTACAGTACCTGCAACAGCCGGCGACTGCCGATCGAGTCCGGGCACTATTATTTGCCGCTATCAGGGCCGCTATGTTATGGCGCCAGGTAGGCGGTACTCGCTGGCAATTTTTATTCAAACGCAAACAATTAACGCAATGCGCGAATGCGTTGTTATAGCATTGTTATAACATTGCTAAAACGTTGTTATAAAATGAGAATTGCAAGTTGCAATCGGCGTTATTAATGCTTTACCCCAAAATGATGTATTTAAATTAAGGTAGTTATCTATGGAACTCTCTACACTTACCGCCGTATCGCCAATAGACGGGCGCTATGGCAATAAAACCGCCGGTTTACGGGACATATTGAGTGAATATGGTTTAATAAAATACCGTGTTCATGTCGAAGTGCAGTGGCTGCAGCAACTGGCTAACCATCCAAGTATCACGGAAATAAAACCTTTTAGCGAAGCAGCCAGCACCCTGCTGAACAATATTTCAAATAATTTCGACCTAAACAGCGCCGAACGCATTAAAGAGATCGAAAGCACCACCAACCACGATGTAAAGGCAGTCGAATACTATATTAAAGAAAGCATTAAAGGGCATAAAGAGTTAGAACAAGCTAGCGAATTTGTGCACTTTGCCTGTACGTCAGAGGATATCAATAACTTATCTCACGCTCTGATGTTAAAAGCGAGTCGAGACCAATACCTGGTCCCGCAAATGCAAGCAATTATCGACGAACTCAGGGCACTAGCCCACAACCACGCCGCCGTAGCCATGTTGTGCCGCACCCATGGTCAAACAGCATCGCCGTCAACTATCGGCAAAGAAATTGCTAATGTAGTTGCGCGCTTAGAACGCCAATTAAAACAATTAACCGCCGTGCCGCTATTGGGCAAAATCAACGGCGCGGTTGGTAATTATAACGCTCACTTGTCAGCCTATTCCAATATCGATTGGCAAGCTAATGCGCAAGAGTTTGTTGAAAGCTTGGGTTTAACCTGGAATCCCTACACGACTCAGATTGAGCCGCACGATTATATGGCCGAGCTATTTGACGTCATTGCCCGTTTTAATACCATCCTCATTGATCTAGACCGAGATATATGGGGCTACATTTCGCTAGGCTATTTCAAGCAAAAAGTTATTGCCGGTGAAGTGGGTTCGTCAACCATGCCCCATAAAGTTAATCCTATCGACTTTGAAAACTCTGAAGGTAACCTAGGCCTAGCCAATGCCGTACTGGGCCATCTTGGGTCTAAGCTACCCATATCTCGATGGCAACGAGATCTGACCGATTCCACTGTGTTACGCAATATGGGTGTGGCTTTGGGTTATTGCCTCATCGCCTACAGTGCAACCATGAAAGGCCTCGCCAAACTTGAAGTAAACCACGAGGTCGTCGCTGATGACCTGAATCATAGTTGGGAGGTGTTAGCCGAACCCATTCAGACTATCATGCGCCGCTATAGCATCAGCGGCGCCTACGAAAAACTAAAAGCATTAACTCGCGGGCAAACGATCAATCAACAGGTTTTCATCGAATTTGTTGACACGCTGGATTTACCCGATGCGGTGAAAGCTGAGATGAAGGCTTTAACACCAGCGACCTATACCGGTAATGCCGCCGAACAAGCCGAGAACATTTAACCCTAGATTTTTAACCCTGGATTAATGACGATGAGCTAAGGTTTTGTGCCAGTAGACAAATAATAAAGTAATTAATCAATAAATGGTTGTGTGGGTGTTGATTTTTCTCGGCACCCTAACCGTAACACCAAACTACTTCTCGATGACTATGAGTGAATGGACAAGACTGACAGCGAGCAACTATTTGATCATCTAAACTTCGGCGCCATAACGATAAAGCAGTTCTTAGCTGAGTATTGGCAGCAAAAGCCTCTCTTCGTAAAGAACGCCTTCAACTCATTTACCACTGCCGTTAGCGCTGACGAATTGGCAGGACTGGCATGTGAACCCCACGTTGAATCACGTATTGTCCAAGGTGGCAGTCGAGACCAACAGTGGTCAGTACAACATGGTCCATTTGAAGAAAACGATTTTAACCGGTTACCAACGACACATTGGACCCTGCTAGTACAAGCGGTGGACCATTGGGTACCGCAATTGGGTGAGCTACTCGACCAGTTTAACTTCATACCTAACTGGAGAATCGATGACATCATGCTCAGCTACGCCAGCGATGAAGGCTCGGTTGGACCACACTTTGATTACTACGATGTATTTTTGATTCAAGCCCAGGGTCAAAAAGAATGGCGAATTGGCCAACACTGTGACGATAACTCTCCTCTTTATGATAACTACCCACTAAAAATACTACGAGAATTTCAGCAAACAGATAGCTGGATACTGTCAGCCGGCGATATGCTCTACATCCCACCGGGCTACGCTCACTGGGGTATTGCTCGGGGAAGTAGCATGACGTATTCCATCGGGTTTCGCTCTATTAGCACGGCTGATATATTACATCATTACTGTGCCCAATATGCCGAACATGTTAGTGAAGCGCACCGCTACTGCGATCCTGGCCTCGCACTGCAAAGCAACCCTGGGGAAATCTCTGACGTCGCCATAGACCAACTCTATAACATGCTAACAACCGTATTAAGTGATAAAACATCTTTCACACACTGGGTGGGGCGCTACGCTACCGAGCCAAAATACAGTGAGCTAGCTACTGATGCCAATGAGGTTGAGCAAGACTGGAAAAGTGTGCTGCAAGCCTTGCAACATAACAACTACCTTTACCGTAACGAAACCAGTCGCCTGGCCTATACGCACGTCCCAAAGGGAAATGGTGTTGATATTGACTTCTATCTTTATGTTGATGGCCACGCTATTCGTTGCTCGGACTCTCAATCGATCTTGGCAACGCAACTCTGCCGGCAACGATGCATGACGAGTAAAAGTATATTATCCCTAACCCAAGATACCAAGGCCCAAGCACTATTGGTTAAATTGATTCAGCGAGAGGTATTGTATTTTGGATAATACGAGAGCTTTTAATATAAAGATTGCCAGTTGGCAAGATCAGCAAGAGCAACTCAGGCACGTGCGAGAGCTGGTCTTTGTGCAAGAACAGCATGTACCTATCGCGCTAGAATGGGATGAAGAAGATGAATCGGCGCTGCATATTTTGGCAAGCGATTACAAAGGCCATGCTATTGGTACCGCACGCTTACTACGAAACGGTCAAATTGGCCGAATGGCAGTTCTCAAATCCCATCGCCACAATGGCATTGGCAGCGCAATGTTACAATATCTGTTGGACATCGCCATTAACTTCTGTCATGAGCCACTCTTTCTACACGCCCAAACAACGGCTATCCCCTTTTACGAAAAATTTGATTTCTGCACATCCGGCGACGTATTCATGGATGCCGGTATCGAACACAAAAAAATGGTCTTCTTACCGCAACAGCGCTTAACACTCAGTACTGCCCAGCTAGGTATTGATTACCAGCGTTTTGCGCTAACGGATTACCATCAAACCCTAGCGGCGTTAAATGGGATGATGAGCCAAGCTCGGCGCTATCTGCGGATATTCACCCCCGATCTTGACAGATTACTCTATGACACCGACCATTTTAAAGAACAACTTTCCGCATTTGCTCGCATCAGCCGCCATAGCGAAGTCAGAATATTGCTGCAGCTAAAAGAGGATATTATACATAACGGCCATCGCGTGCTCGATTTGTGTCGCAAACTGCCAAGTAAAATCGCTATCAAAACGCTGACTCGTCGAGAAGATATTGATCCCCGTAGTTATCTACTCGCTGACACCTCAGGCATTATCTATCGCCCCGAATACGAAGACTACCAAGGCTACTGTAATTTTCATGGTAAAAATGAGGTGGAGAATTTACAAACTGAATTCGATCGACAATGGAACACCGCCTTTATCGACCCACACTTCCGTGATATGACGCTGTAAAGCACAATTATGAGTAACGACGGTTAGGGGAAAAAAGTGCTGGCTAAACTGATATAATGCGACGGTATTACTTCACAAAACACCCATTTTTTTATACTAAATATCTCTTTTTACTGTTAATTTTACCCCATCCAAGGCCCTCCATAAGCCAGTTTTTGTAATTCTGTTACAGTTATTGTCATGCAAGACTATTTCATGTCACCTGCCCCAAACCTTGCTATTGCTATTTTGTAGTGAGTTTTCAGTGCTAGCTGCCACTTTTGACTGCTTATGCCAGATTACCCCGTTGGCTACGGCAGAGCGCTTACGTTTTTTAGTAGAAATTGGTAGTATTTTTACAAAAAGATCATCCATTAAGTAAACTTGAGTGGAATAAAATCAATATTTGACATCCAAACCATAAAAGCGCAAGATGCCCACCTTCCCGCAAACTAGGAACCACGCTGGGTAAAAATAGGCGAAAATAGGTAAAACCAGTGACGGACATACCTGCCGCATTGGTGAGGTATCATGGTTCAAA
>JANQMK010000288.1 GCA_028280085.1 Pseudomonadales bacterium | reverse complement strand
CAGGTCTTGGCAGATTATACCCTGGGTCAGGCCGATATGCTGCGCCGTGCCATGGGTAAGAAGAAACCCGAAGAGATGGCCAAACAGCGCGTTATGTTTAACGAGGGCGCTGAGAAAAATAATATCGACAGTGATCTTGCCACTTATATTTTTGATTTAATGGAAAAGTTCGCGGGGTATGGTTTTAATAAATCCCATTCCGCAGCCTATGCGTTGGTTTCTTATCAAACGGCTTGGTTAAAAGCCCATTACCCGGCACCGTTTATGGCGGCGGTATGTTCTTCGGATATGCAGAACACGGATAAAGTTGTGGTGTTGATTGAGGAATGCCGTGCAATGCAGCTTGAACTGGTACCGCCTGGCGTTAATGTCGGTGAGTTTCAGTTTACGGTCGATGACCAAGGTCGCATTGTATATGGCCTCGGTGCTATTAAAGGATTAGGTGAGGGGCCAATAGCTTCGATTATTGAAGCTCGAAAAAAAGATGGTCCTTTTGAAAGCATCTTTGATTTTTGTAATCGAGTTGACGCGCGTAAAGTGAATAAGCGATCGATGGAAGCCTTAATAAAGTCTGGTGCGTTCGACGAGTTAGGAGCAGAACGCTCGGTGATGATGGCAGCGTTGCCAGAGGCGGTAAAAGCAGCCGATCAAAATGCGAAAAATGCAGATAGCGGTATGGCAGATTTGTTTGGTGAGGTTGTGCCTAATGGAAGTGCCGTCACGGATGCTTATGCGGAATATCAGTCCATATTGCCGTGGTCGGCAAAAGAGCGCTTACTAGGAGAAAAAGAAACCTTAGGGCTTTATTTAACGGGGCATCCCATTGACGAATATAAAAAAGAGATCTCAGCGTTTACTCACCATAGGATCATTGACCTAAAGCCAGAGAAAAATAACCAACTCGTTGCTGGCATGATAGTGAGTATGCGCGTGATGAAGACTAAGCGCGGCGATAACATGGGATTTTTGGTGTTGGATGATCGCAGTGCGCGGTTAGAGATCGCAATATTTAGTGATTGTTTCGCTGAACACCGTGACAAGCTTAAAGTGGACACCTTGGTGGTTGTCAGTGGTGTCATTAGCAACGATGAATATTCTGGTGGGCTTAAAATGCGGGCGAATAATGTATTGGGTCTGCAAGAGGCAAGAGAAACCTACGCTAAAGCGTTGCGGCTAAAAATTAAACAAGATCAGGTGGCGACCGACTTTATCGGCAAGCTACGCACCATGCTTGAACCATTTAGCGGTGGACATTGTCCTGTATTGGTACAATACAGTGGTGATGGTGCGATGGGGGATTTGCAGTTTGGTAGTAGTTGGCACATCGCGCCTAGTGACGAACTGATTCATGACTTGCGCAAAGTATTTGGTAACGAACAAGTGGCCATGGAATACCAATGATTTACCTGGACTGATGTTGGTCGATAGTTGTGTTTAGCATTTGGCTAGACTACTACTTGATCAAATAATGTGACCACATCATTACCTCTCCTGAAGTATGGACATACTTGGTATGCAGATACCCGTAGTATCTAGCTTGTAGTGTATCTAGGCATAGATAATTGGTTAAATAGATTAACAGGTTGATGAATGTTACTGCTATTGTTGGCATAGCTTAGTAGCGACACATGCGCCAAATCGGGTATTAACGCGAAATCTTGTCGACTATTATCCTGCTTTGGGATAATGTTATTTGTTTACAGAGCGATTACAAAAAAATCTGAATTGTGTAATATTGGAGCGAACTGGTAAGTTATAATTCACGCCTAGACATGCTTCGCCGTGTCGTTACCATGACACTGGTCGAGTCTGGGATGAATAGCAATGAAGCCATGAACATCTGGCCGTGACAATAATTTTTTAAATGAAAACATACTATGAATCCGAATTATCTAGATTTTGAGCAGCCCATTGCTGAATTAGAAGTAAAGATCGAAGAATTACGCCTCGTCGGCAGTGATAATGAACTGAATATTAGTGAAGAAATCCAAAACCTCAAGGACTCCAGCCAGAGCCTAACTGAGCGGATCTTTTCTAGCTTAACTCCCTGGCAAATTGTCCAGGTTGCCAGGCATCCTTTAAGACCCTATGCACTCGACTATATTTCGAGAATATTTACCGATTTTGAAGAGTTACATGGCGATCGGCGTTTTGGTGACGATAAAGCCATTGTTGGCGGTGTTGGCCGATTAGATGGCAAGCCAGTGATGGTGGTGGCAGAAGAAAAAGGCCGTGGTGTGCAAGAAAAAGTGCAGCGTAATTTCGGGATGCCACGTCCGGAAGGTTATCGCAAAGCATTGCGTTTAATGGAAATGGCAGAGCGTTTTAAAATGCCAGTGCTGACCTTAATAGATACCCCGGGAGCCTACCCTGGTATTGATTCCGAGGAAAGAGGAATTAGCGAGGCTATCGCGCAAAACCTCGCTGTTATGTCACGTCTTAGGACACCTATCATCTGCACGGTGATCGGTGAAGGTAGTTCGGGTGGCGCGTTGGCAATTGGCGTAGGTGACCATCTCAATATGTTGCAATATGCTACCTATTTTGTGATATCCCCAGAAGGTTGTGCCAACATTATATGGAAAACTTCTGAGAAAGCCGCCGATGCTGCTGAGGCAATGGGGGTGACATCAACGGTGTTGGAAGAATTGGGTATCGTTGATGAAACCATTGAAGAGCCCCTAGGTGGCGCGCATCGAGATATCGATTTAATGGCTGACAGAATTAAACAGCGCTTAATTGCTCAGGTAGAACAATTACAAGCCATGGATATTGAGGTGTTGCTAGAAAAACGTTATCAACGCCTAATGTCTTATGGGAACTCTTAAGCCCGATCAGGTATTTGCGCAATTAAAGCGCTATCAAGACGAGTTGCAGGGTGCCAAAAGGCTGTATGTCGGTTATAGCGGCGGGCTTGACTCTCATGTGTTACTGCACGCCCTAGTTAGTTGTTATCCCCGTTCTACTATCACGGCTATTCACGTCAATCATGGCTTGAGTGAGCAGGCGGATGATTGGCAAGCGCATTGCCAATCTGTCTGTAATGACCTGCAAATACCCTTGGTTTGTCGTCGTGTTGAGATTGTAAAGCAAGGAAAAGATGCCACTGCTAGCTTAGAGGCCGCCGCTCGTCGGGCGCGTTATCGACAGTTTGAGACGCTATTGGGCGCGGATGATGTACTGCTTCTCGCCCACCACATGACTGACCAGGCTGAAACCGTGCTTTTTCGCCTGCTAAGAGGCGCGGGCGTAAAAGGTCTATCAGCGATGTCAGATAGACGCAATGTGGGAGCGGCAAAGGCGCTACGACCCTTGTTATCGTTAACTCGTTCAGTTTTGCAAAGCTATGCTGATGTCAATCAATTGCAATGGGTCGAGGATAGTAGTAATCAGAATGTGCAATATGATCGGAATTTTATTCGTCATCAAATAATGCCATTGATGACCCAGCGCTGGCCTCAAAGTGAAACGGTCATTGCCCGGGCAGCCGACCACTGCCGTGAAGCCCAATACTTGGTTGATCAACTAGCGAGGTCAGACTTGGCTACAATGGCGGTGCAAGCTGTATTTGATAAACCATGGTTGGCCAATGTCATTGCTTCGTTAAGCCTGGATAAGCTACTACTGCTAGATGATATTCGCGTCAAAAATGTTTTGCGTTACTGGATAAATAGCTGTGCTTCACGGTTGCCGTCTACCGAACAGTTGAACAGCATCGTAAAAACATGTTGCACGCAGGCAGCTGGTGCCGCGCCTTTTATCACTTTTGCTGGTATTGAATGCCGGTCTTACCAAGGTCGGTTATACCTGTTGCGATCACTGCCCAGCATAGACCCGACATTGACAGTCAATAGTGATGGCTGTCAATCCATTGACTTACCGGGTAACGGTCGGCTCGCCTTCTCTCGTACATTGGGTGAGGGTATAAAGTTTGGCGCGGGCCAGCAGTTAGAGATTTGTTATCGTTCAGGCGGTGAGCGCTGCTGCCCCGAGGGTCGGGCTCATTCACAAAAGCTAAAGAAATTGTTACAAGAATATGGCGTTGAGCCATGGGTTAGACACCGCATTCCCGTGCTTTATGTAGATGGGGTGATTGCTTCAGTTATTGGTCTTTGGCACTGCTCAGGCCATACCGTATCAAGCGGGGAAGAAGGGCTTAGCATTCATTGGGACTGTCCAAAATACCATGTCAAAAATGATTGTCCGGATGGCAGTCAGGCAAATATGATCTAAGGGGTTCCCAGGTACCAATAATGCTGCTTTTTGCTGCATTACTTTTGTTCGGGTAGGTGTATCCGATTGAGCAAAACGATGAATTCTGTTAACCTGCCGTGCCATCTTGAGTAGGTTCTAGCAAAACACATTGCTGCAATCTACCAACGTTGACAATATCGGTCTTATTCAGTAACTAATCGTTGTATGGTTCATCCGCGATCGATTAGGTAATATCGGTTAGGTAGTATAGGTCCAGTGTAGGTTAACCTTCATATGGGTTGACGCTAGTGACTAATAGCTCGTTGCTACTAGCCAGTATTGAATAGTAAGTATCGAAAATGTATTGAAAAAGTATTAAAAAAAGCTAGGGCACCTCTGAATAATGAGGAAATGCTTCAGCAAGGACTTAGGCGTAGCGCCGCGAGGCGCCGTGCGAAGGGCAATGCTGGTTGTCATTGG
>JANQMK010000237.1 GCA_028280085.1 Pseudomonadales bacterium | reverse complement strand
GTAAACTACAATAGTAATAATATTCGAGAACAAGGAGTCAACTTGTTCGCTTAGATGCATAATAATTTACTAGTATAAATCCTGAAATCTTTAATATTTTCAAAGACTTAGATGATCGAATAATTTCGTGTAAAAATATTAAACAAATATAAATTCACGAGAACTTTGCTAGCAATACGTTTAAAGTGCGCTAGCGCCAATCGATTCAAACGATTGAAAAGATCGAAAAGCTAAGTTTTCTGTAACGACCGCAAAATAACTAGCCTCATCACGTGGCTGTTACGTATTGCGCTGCAAACAGATGACTACAACTCGCAAATATTAAGGTTTACAACGGTTGGCAAAACTGAAGAAATAGCGACCACTATATTTCGTGCCTGTATAAGCAAAATTGCTCGCTAAGACAAAAAATACGCTCTCCAGGGAGCGCAGAACCAGCTGATTATTGCTTATTAACCATTACAGGAAGCGAAATGACGCTATGTTACAATTACTTACGTCTAATTTTGGCACTAAAACTAGTTAGATTGAATTCAATTGAGGTAAAGGCTACAAAATTATTCTATGGAACCTATCCTTTTTAATATTAATGATTTGGCGTTAGTCTTTACCGTTCTCTTTGCTGTCTTTTTTTCCATCCTTAGCTTAATAATCGACAATAAACCCAGAGTCAGCAATTATTACCTAGCTGCATTTCTATTAGCGTTTTCGATGTATCACTTGAATACGCTATTAGTCTTCGGCCAATATGTGCGTGATTGGGCCTTAAGCTACAACCCCGATTTGCTACTGACTTTCTTAGTCGGCTATTGGTTGGTAGGACCACTGTTATATTTTTATACGCGCTCTCTCACTGCCGGTCAGCAGCAGTTAAAACTGTTGGACAACTTACATTTTTTACCTGCAGCCCTTTACATTCTTTATTTATATTTCGTTTATTATCGACTGGCTGATCAAATACAAATTGATTTAATCACTTCTTATACGATACAAAGCTCCAATCACTTTACTGCTGTTCTCTTTCTGCAATGCATGGCGGTCTCCATATATGCAACACTTTGTATTACCCGAATCAATCAATTTCGCACATTGCTTACTGACCAGTTTTCAAGCATTGAAGCACGTGATTTACGTTGGTTACAAATATTGCTTTATGGTTTTTTGGTTACTTTTATTTTCAGGCAAATCGCCATATTCGTTGTTTACTCAGCAGATATTCCAAAAGCCGCCAATATTATAGGTATAGTATTAAATTATATCGACTTAACAATTTGTATTTTCTTGGTCACTTTCTACTTAAAACAAAATACAA
Source organism: Pseudomonadales bacterium (assembly GCA_028280085.1). Lineage (GTDB taxonomy): Bacteria > Pseudomonadota > Gammaproteobacteria > Pseudomonadales > JANQMK01 > JANQMK01. The sequence goes on along the minus strand of JANQMK010000237.1, from coordinate 8,291 downwards.
AATTTATCATCGAATCTATATCTGATATACAGCCGCAATCCGAACCTAAAATAGACTCAGGTGAAGACCAAACCGAAATGGAAAAGATTGAAACTCAAATGCTTGCTAAAAAACCATTTTTGGATCCAGAGTTAACTCTGCAGCAATTATCAGATATTATAGGGCTGCCCGCTAAAGTTGTGTCTAATACGATAAATCGGGAATACAAACAAAACTTCTATGAATTTGTTAACGCATACCGTATAAATGAAGCGAAGGAACTGTTGGCTGATCAATCAATGCGTCGCGTTTCTATCACCGATATATATCTTCGCGTAGGTTTTAATACACGGTCTGTGTTTAACACTTTTTTTAAAAAACATGTTGGGAAAACGCCTTCACAATTCCGCAGAGAATTGGGTAACCATGCAAAATCCAATATCGTTTCATTCTTAGAAACCAAAGCAAAATAAGAAACGGCTACACATTTAACGCACAGTGCACATTTATGTACCGGCTTTTTTAAGAAAAAATTAGTAGCTTTAGACCAAGTTTAAAAACTACACAAACAAAATGAACCACCTGCCCCAACTACCATCTAATCTTCAGGGCTAGTAGTAACCCGTATACTTGAGTTGTTCGGTCTACGGCCGATAAAGGCTGTAACAGAAAGGAAATTGCAGATCATGGAAGATCGGCTAATAAAAGCAGTCGCTATTGCGATACTGAGTTTGTTTATGTATGCGCCCAATGCGCTTGCAAAGAAACTCAGCGTAACCTTATTGGTGCCCGAACCCGCAGGCGGCTCATTTTGGGGTCAATATGTGCGCTGCATGCGAGCCGCCGCCGAAGACCTAGAGATTGAGCTAAAGGTCGTCAACGCTCAAAGCAATAGCTACAGCATTAAGAGGAAGGGCTTAGCGGCAATAAATGAAGCGCCCGACTATTTCATCACTGGCTTTTTTGTACCCGAACTTAATTCAACCTTTCTCAAAGCGACCGAGTCAAACAACACCAAATTTTTCCACATCGATGTTATCCCACAAGGCGAACAAAAAAGCGAAATTGGAAGACCAAGAGAAAAATATTCAAGCTGGATTGGGGGCATGGCGCAAAACAATGTTAATTCCGGCTACCAACTAGCGGATGCCTTAATCCACATCGCCAAAAGAACCGGTAAAGTCGGTGACGATAATATGATACGAGTTGCTGCGATAGCCGGCGAGGATGATTCATCATCCGGGAATATGAAACTACAAGGGCTTAAACGACGCATCAGCCTCGACAGTGACGTTATCCTTTTAGATACAAAGCTATCAACGTGGACTCGAGAAACAGGTGAACAATCAGCTTCCGATTTGTTTGAGACCTATTACGACATGAACATATTGTGGACTGTGGCTGATGAATTAGCTTTAGGTGCCATTGATGCAGCAGAAAGTAACGGCGTAGCGCTCGGCAAAGATGTTTTGCTTGGGGGTATGGCTTGGGCACCTGAAGCAGTACGCCAAATAGAATTAGGTAACATGGCTGCCAGCTGGGGAGGTCAGATTTTTGAAGCGGGATGGGCCTTAGTGCTTATTTATGACTATCACCATGGCATGGACTTCGCCAACGAACTGGGTACGGAAATTACTACACCAATGTCCGTGCTCACTAAAAGGAACGTTGCGGATTATACTGAGGTATTTGGAGATAAAGAGTGGGCGAAAATTAATTTTAAAAAGCTTTCAAAAAAGCTTAACCCCAATATCAAAAAATATAATTTTTCTCTGGAAACGCTAAAAAACACGCTGCAGTCAGGCTTTACTCCTTAAGCAACAGAATCCACCGTAGCCAACAGACGCCGATTGAATAGGCGCAGCTAGTGGTTAAAGCTAAGGGCAAATACCCCTTTTGCAAATAACTAGGGATCAGTACTACCACCCCACTTTTACTCTCAGCGCACGTTCAACCAGTAGGTTACGTACCGTACTCTAACTTCGCGTTCACTGATCGTCGTCTATTTCAAGGAAATAGTGTTCGCCATTCATTGTGAATAGCATGCCGTAACAGTACAAGGACATTGTTTCTCATCTGTATCATTGATTGAGATCAAAGACAGATATCAAGAAATGGTTTATCTGTTAAATAGGAGGATAGCTGGACGTAAGGGTATGGTGGCAAAACGCTGGATTTGGATTTCAGCAGGAGGTAATGTGAATACAAACGTTCGGGAAGCCGGTAAAGAGAGCTGGCCAACAACTAACCTTTAAATAGCTATTCTCCCCCCCTCTCTTGCGGTTCGCCCTTAGTCGATCGGGTTCTAATCTTATAGTTAATCAAATATAACAAGGATGTTATAGGAGGATAGCGCTATGCTATATAAAAACGTGTCCTGCGGCACGGACTCTGTGGGGGCTGTAAAGGGAACAAGGACCGACCCGAATACAACAATAAATAAAACAAAGAGGAACGTAAATGCACGTATATATTTTTATATTGTATTCGGCATTTTTGTCGCCTTCAATGTTATAGGCACAAAAACAACACTGGCTCAAGATATGCCGGAAAACGGCGTTGCGGTAAGCGGAAACCACCCCCTTAAGGGAACATCCAAAGGATGGGATATTGAGTCAATGCAGAAGGATGACAATAATTTCTGGATAATTACATGTAAACAAACTTTAAAATGGGGGCAAATAGAGTATCAAGTCGACCTTGCAAGTGAAGAGCATCTAAGTGAAATTCGTTTTAAGACGGACCTGGTCGGTTGGTCTAGCCCCCTCAACTTTGAGGTAAAACTTCAATATGACGACGGAACATGGTCCTTAGTAAAAGTGGTAAAAGAAGGATCCCAATCATTAACAAACAGCATATTTAGCGGTATGGGACACAAGAAAGTCAGACGCCTGATAATCAAAGAAGGTCAATGGGGTTGGTTTCAAATGAAAGTTGATTATATTTATGGTGTAAAAAGATAGTATAAACTAATTGATTTGAAATCAGGCGCGAAGTTCGCCAATTCTGGGCTGGGTATAGAATACAGGGCTATTTAATACGCCCTACTATTTATAACCCAGCCCTTTTTCAATATTGCCGGATAACAATATATTATAACCAGATGCAGTCAGTGCGAATATAGTGACATAAATCGAAAAATGTACTAATTAAACATAAGTAATTAAATAAATTCGGTATTTCTAATGAAATATATTGCCAGATTACAGCTTGCTATCATCGCAGTTTATATATCCTGTATCCCAGGCTACGCGATCGAAAGTTATGAACTGCAGCGAAAACAGATGATTGCAGAAATAATTCAAGATGTAGTAGAAACCAGCCATTATCTCGGTATAAAAACGCTGGACCGCAAAGTTTTACACGTCATGTCTTCAGTGCCGCGTCACGAATTTGTGCCGAAAAATAACAAATCTAATGCTTACTTGAACCACGCATTGCCTATTGGCCACGGGCAAACCATATCACAGCCGTATATCGTTGCCATAATGACTCAGCTACTAAATCTCGATTCAACAAGTGTTGTTCTTGAAATAGGAACAGGCTCAGGGTATCAAGCAGCAGTTCTAGCTGAATTAGCCGCCAACGTTTACAGTATCGAAATCATCGAGCCTCTAGCCAAGCAAGCTATTATTCGCCTGGACCGCCTTGGTTACAAAAATGTAAAAATTAAACATGCAGACGGGTATTATGGCTGGGCTCAGCATGCACCTTATGATGCGATTATGGTTACTGCTGCTGCCAGTCACGTACCGCCTTCATTAATAAAACAGCTAAAACCTGGCGGGCAAATTATTATTCCTGTTGGCAGTCGATTTATGACTCAACAGCTGCTACTAATCAATAAACAGGAAAACAATAAACTGACAACTAGGCAAATTTTACCTGTAAGATTTGTACCCTTTACAGGCGACCACTGATAACAGCTGACAATATCACTTAATGCGCCCACCCTACATATCTCTCTCGATATTATCAGCATCAACATTGGCCTATGAGGTTTTGCTGATGCGCCTGTTCTCGATTATTCAGTGGCATCACTTTGCATATATGATTATTGCGCTTGCGCTACTTGGCTACGGCATAAGCGGCACATTAATCTCCATTTTTCAGATTGGAGTGACAAAAAAGTATCGAGCTATCTACACTTTTTGCTTGTTGTCTTTCAGCGTGTCTACCGTATTATGTTTTTATCTCGCCCAAGAAGTATCGTTTAATGCAGAAGAGGTCTTATGGAACAAGGTTCAACTGGCCAAATTAACAGTTATTTTTATTGCGCTGTCTATACCTTTTACATTTTCAGCAACCGCAATATGTCTGACATTTATGCAGTATCGATCAAATATCCCAGCGGTATATGCGGTGAATTTATGTAATGCAGCAATTGGATCTTTATTGATTTTAGCGGCCCTGTTTTTTTTATCACCAAAATCTACCCTTCTTATTATTGGCCTAGCTAGTTTAGCGGCTACCTTAATCGCCCAATTTGAACTCAAATCGAGCATACGGCCGCATCTGTATATGTCGCTTTTTAGCATTGCGATTCTACTGTTATTATTCAGCTATTTTCTTGAACTTAATATCTCGCCCTATAAACACCTATCACAGTCATTACGTATTCATGGCACGCAAATCATCAAAACCCTTTCCAGCCCGCTTGGTACGATACACGTTGTAAAAAATGAGTCCGTACCCTTTAGGCACGCTCCTGGTGTAAGCCTTGCCATCAATCAAATACCTCCGGAACAATTAGCAATATTTGTCGATGCGGACAACATGTCTGTGATCAATAAATTCACTGGCAATAAAGATGAGATCTCATATCTTGATCAATCTAGCCCTGCACTACCGTACCACCTTAGCAACAAACCAAAAAAAGCACTTATTATTGGAGCCGGTGGAGGCGCGGATGTGTTACAAGCAATTTTTCATGATACACCTAGCATTGATGCGCTCGAAATTAATCCCCAGATATCCAAGCTTACCACCGATACCTATGCCGACTTCTCCGGGAATTTGTACAAAAAAAACAATGTAAATATTTATAACATCGACGCTCGTGATTACTTGGCTACAACAGAAAAACAATACGACTTAATCCAAATTTCATTATTAGACTCTTTTGGGGGATCCACATCGGGATTATATGCCCTCAATGAAAACTACTTATATACGGTTGAAGCCCTTAAACTATTTATTGACAGACTCACGGATGAAGGATATTTAACCTTGACAAGGTGGATAAAACTACCTCCTCGCGACACGTTAAAACTATTTGCTACCGCAGTTTCATCATTGAAAGAATCCGGGGTAAACACGCCGGAATTGCATCTAATATTAATCCGTGGTTGGCAAACAAGCACCCTACTTGTTAAAAAAAAACCGCTATTGGCAAGTGAAATCGAATCTACGAGTCGATTCTCCAATCAACGGTTATTCGATATAGCATATATGCCGTCGATAAAAATTTCTGACACCAATCGATACAACGTGTTATCACAGCCTCATTTCTATCTCGCTGCAAAAGCGTTATTAAGCGATAATAATGAACATTTTATAGCCAACTATAAATTCAACATAGCTCCCGCTACTGACGAGCGCCCCTACTATAATCATTTTTTTAAATGGGCAACACTCAAAGAGATTTTACAACTCGTCGGCAAAGGTGGAACGCCGCTATTGGAGTGGGGCTATCTAGTACTATGCGCGACTCTAGTCGTTGCTTGCATGGCAAGCGTTATTTTAATCTTGCTACCTCTTAGCAAAGGACGCCGGTTACAGCACCTAAATATCGGATCACTCACAGTATTTACTTACTTTATAGCAATTGGCTGTGGATTTATGTTTATCGAAATAGCCTTTATACAAAAGTTTATACTATTTTTAAAACAACCCATATATTCCGCTTCTGCGGCAATTGCGGCATTCTTAGTGTTTGCCGGCTTTGGTAGCGCCCTTTCCGAAAAACTCTGCAAGTCATTTCCGCGCTCGAGACTGATACTATTGGTCGCAGTAATAATTGCCTGCATAAATCTCGCTTATTTAAAACTGCTAACTCCTATTTTTAGCGAATTAATCACCGCTAGTTTATTCGTGAAATTTTTAGCAACTATTCTGTTAATTGCACCACTGGCGTTTTTTATGGGTTTGCCCTTTCCTCTGGCTTTATCAGTGCTGGCGAGACACGCACAGCCGCTTATTCCGTGGTCTTGGGCTGTAAATGGTTGTGCGTCTGTAGTCAGCACAGTGCTGGCGTTACTGTTGGCGATTCACATCGGCTACAATACAGTGATCATACTCGCCGTGCTGCTGTACTGCATTGCTGCATTGGCCTTTCCAAAACCAGCTCAATAATAATAAAGCAACTCACTATTATTACACTGGCCTTAATAATTGAGCGGTTGGCGTTACAAGAACTTTTCGTCGTGAAACAACAAGCCGTGCTTGTATGCCATTTTTCTCACGGATTTTCCCAAAGCCACCGGACCACAAAAATAGACTTCTACTGATTCTCCCTTTCTATCTTTATCTAATCGCCACTTTCTCCACTGCCCAGTCGAAATGCGGTGACGACTCCCAGTAGTAAAAAGACTAAATCAATTAAACCAAAACTCTCTTGCATTAAATCAAAAGTAGAATAACTGGCTACCTGATCACCAAAACTAGCTTGCAACCATTGCTCATAACTTGGTGGAGTACTGGATGCCATGTTTCTTAAAACCGGCTCAGTGCTCTCTTTAAAATATGTAAGATCTTCGTCTGGTATAGATTCCGCAGTGCCGGATTCAGTATATTGATAAGCAATCATGAATTCTCGCATAGACGTATCATCGTTAACTTCCGATACATAGATTTTTGCTAAAACAAGCTCATTTTGATAGGCATCCTTGAGTTCCTGACTATCCGTTTCAGATAAGGTCGCTAATGTTTCCTGCCACTCGGATTGAAATCCAGATATTGCCATATACTTTCCGCCTAGAATGGCCAACAATGCTAATATGCCACAGATAATGCCGGATATTTGGCCACGAGACCCAAACACCGCCGCAGCATAGCCACCTGCACCACCAATCAACCAGGCAACAATTCCAAGTTCATAATTAAACGCCAGTGCTATAAACTTCCACAACAATGCGCCAATAAATGCCGCAACGGCAGCCGCGATGATCGCATTCTTATTAAATGAATTGTAATCCACTTCTTCTTCATAAATATCTTCTTCAACGCTGTCGCTTTGTGCTTCTGCTTCAGTCTGCTCAGCCTTCTTGAGCTTGCTGAAAAAGACGCCACAACCTGAGCACTGCTCTGCCTCATCTTGTTCCAGATTACATTTAGGACACACAATCTTATTGCCAGACGACGCTTCTTTTTGTTGCTCAGCCGCAGCCGATTTTTCTTCGTCCGTCGGCTCCAATGCCATTGATGACGGCACATCAGCAACCATAGGTGGTTCGAACAAGGTAGCTAAACCAATACTTTCGAGCTTTTGTTTATATAATTGAGCGCTTTTCTGATCTAACCCTTTTTTCACCACCCTCTTACTACCCACGACTTTAGAAGCCTGCTCGGGGGTGATTTTAAATAATTCTGCTGCTGCGGCTTGTACTTGTGCTAATTCGAAACCCACCAAGATTTCGCCGCTGATAACAATATTATAGGTGACTTCCTCATTCACTTCCTATGCCCTCCCAGTAGCAAGATCCTATATCCTGCGCGGTAATCAGATATATTTTGAACTTGATCTGGTCTTAGCTCAATAGTTTATTACCATATCTGTTTTTCAGGCGGCTTTGGTGCGAGTAATTTTTCAACTTGCCGAACTAACTCTTCGGCATTTTCATGCCTCGAGCTGGGGTCACCTGCCGCATTAGCGATAAGCGTTACGGCTGAAATAGCCTGACTTTCATTAAAATTGGCTTTACTAACGGACAGAAACTTCTCCATATTTTTTCGTACTTCAATACCATCGCCCAGTAAGTGTGCGCTCGATACTAAAAGACCGGCAGCGTCTTTTTTTGACAACTTGAATTCATTTTCAAATAAACTAAGCAGTAACTTTTTATCCTCTCTGGTCATATCACCGTCAGCTTTCACTGCCGCTACCATAAGTATTGCCGTGGCATCCATCGGATTCGCAATAGTATAAACGGGATTACCCTCATATTGTTTGCGCCACTTTCTACGCCGCTGCCACAAAAATGGATTAAGCCCACCAAGATCAATCCCCATTTCCGCCAAGCGATTCAGAAGCACAAGAATAGTTACAATCGTGCCTAGCAAACCCAGAACAATATGCATCGCGGTGCCTCCCT
>JANQMK010000211.1 GCA_028280085.1 Pseudomonadales bacterium | reverse complement strand
TGTTGTCCGTACATTAAACCATATAACATTGCGCTGGTTTTGCTATTTAGCCAAGGATCACAGTAAATAGTGGTACAGTTGCGACATTGATAGGCTCGCAATATTGAGGTCAGCAAGCTGTTAGTATCGACCTGTAAATAGCTCGCCAGGGTATTTAAATAGTCATTGCTCATCACCTCTTGTTCAAAGAAGTCAGAGCGATCGCCGCTTTGGCAAACAGGACAAACTGGATTGCTCTGTAGGTAAGAGGCTAAATCAACAGCACTCATAGAAGACACCTGGCCGTGGCTTAAGAGATTTATTTACATCTCTATATATAGACCAGTATGTCATGATTATCCTATCTTTGAGTTAAGGCATTGCCGAATCGAATATAGCTGCAGCAGAGACTTCCTACTGAGTAACTATACAATCACCAACAATCATTTTTGATTTTTTTTTATCTAAGCAAATTTATAATCACTCAAGGGATAGCTCGTGGCCTGTTGAAAAGACTTTGTCGTTGAAGACAATCTCAATAGTACTGCTTCGCCATATTGATTAAAATAGTAGCTATTCGATTTTGCACACTGCCCACAACTAAATACAGAATTACCAGCGTTCTGTCGCATTTGTGTCATAAAGCGATCTTGAGCCTGAGAAGTTGCCTCAAAGCTTGTTGCCCCCTGTCTGTTTAGTTCATTTATGCAACGCTCTATATGTTTCATATGCATTTCTATAGTGGAAAAAAAAGAAAGCCCGTTAAACGCATAAGGGCAGTGTAAGTTGAATAAATTTGGATAGCCAGGAATACTGATGCCTGAATAAGAGCTGTAGTGATTTTCATTCCACTGTTCACCAAGCTCTTTGCCATTTACGCCAATCACCTCGAAAGCTGGAAAATTGCCTTTTTCCCACAAATTAAACCCTGTTGCCAAAATAAGTGTATCTATTTCTTGACGTTTACCATCTACAGTCACTACCGCATCTTCTTCGATGTGATCGATAGTGTTGGTGACAAGTGATACATTAGAGCGAATAAACGCTTTGTAGTAGTTATTTGAAAACGTTGGGCGTTTGCAGCCAAAGCTGTAGTCGGGTGTTAATTTTCGCCTCAGCTCTGGGTCCTTGACTTGAAGCATTAAGAAAAAAATCGCAAATTTTTCAACAGTTTTATTTAAGATTTTGAACTTACTATAGTTTAAAACACCCGTGACCATGATTATCTCGAGTATCTTCGAGGCTACCCACCTCGTCACTTTCTGGGAAATTGGCAAGCGTGCAAACAATTTTTGCAGTGGCTTAGGTATTTTGGGATCAAATTTTGGTAACACCCAAATGGGAGTACGCTGATATACATAGAGATGCTCTAGCTGATTTGCGATTTCAGGAATTAACTGAACAGCAGTAGCGCCAGTACCAATAACTGCAGCTTTGCTGCCAAGATTAACATCATAGTCCCAAGCCGCAGTATGAATGACTTTACCTTTAAAGCGATTAACGCCAACAATGTCGGGAGCTTTAGGCTGCGACAGGAAGCCCGTTGCTAGAATTAATATACGGGTCGTAACCGGCTCCTTGCCCTTGGGATAAACGGTCCAGAATTTACCTACCTCGTTATACTGGGCTTTTTCAATAACAGTGTTAAAAACCATATGCTTGCGCAGATCATATTTTGTTGAAACATGGTCTGCATAGGCTTTAAGTTCATCTCCAGGCGCATACAATCGGGACCAATAGGGATTAGGTTCAAACGAATAGCTATAGCTGACTGAAGCAATATCGACGGCTATCCCCGGATAACGATTAATATGCCAAGTCCCACCTAGATCAGCCTCCCTGTCATAAATCAAAATCGACTCAATACCTAAGCGCCGCAACTGAATAGCAGCCCCCATACCACCAAAACCCGCACCAACAATAATTGCTTCATAGTGAAGATTTGCTTCAGTGGCAGATCGCTGAACTAGTTGCTCATTATCCATGAATTACTCCTTTTCTTACTTTTAAGTAAGGCACTAATTATTCAATAGAGCATATACTAAATGCACCAAACCCTTAAGGTTACTGGGATGCAAAAGGGAATTTCTAATAAAAAAGGCAAGCAAGCTGAGGGAACGGATTAATGAGTAAAAAAGGATTACAGCTTAAAGTTAAGCATACGCCGCAGCGGTAACATTGCCTTTTCAGCTAATTCAGGATCCAGCGAAATTTCATTGCCGCCAGTTTCCAACGCAGTCACCATACTGTCCAGTTCGTTCATTGCCATCCAAGGACAATTCGCACAACTGCGACAGGTAGCGCCATGCCCACCCGTAGGTGCAATAATCAACTCTTTATCAGCCGCTGCTTGTTGCATCTTGTAGAAGATACCTTGGTCAGTTGCCACTATACATTGCTTATGCGGTAAGGTTTTCGCAGCGTGAATGAGCTGAGAGGTTGATCCTACCACGTCGGCCAACTCAATAACCGGCATGGGTGACTCTGGGTGTACCAAAACAGCGGCATCGGGATAGACGCGCTTTAATTCCTGTAGGCCTTTCGCTTTAAACTCTTCGTGAACAATACATGCGCCGTCCCACATTAGCATATCAGCCCCCGTCTTATACTGCACATAATGGCCTAAATGCTTGTCGGGGGCCCAAAGAATAGCTTCGCCCTGATCCATTAAATGTTCTACGAGTTTTAACGCAATGCTCGAAGTGACGACCCAATCCGCTCTGGCTTTAACGGCTGCTGACGTATTAGCATAGACGACGACCGTTCTATCGGGATGCTGGTCGCAAAACGCAGCAAACTCATCAGGCGGGCAACCTTCGTCCAACGAACAAGTTGCTTCTAATCTGGGCATAATCACTGTTTTATGGGGTGTTAGAATCTTTGCTGTTTCACCCATAAAACGTACCCCTGCAACCAGCAGTTTCTCTGCCGAATGTTGGGCTCCAAAACGCGCCATTTCAAGTGAATCAGCCACGCACCCACCGGTCTCTTCAGCCAACGCTTGAATCAACGGATCTGTATAATAATGGGCAATAAGCACCGCATTCTCGCGTACCAGTAAGTGCTTAACCTTTTCGGCTAACGCCCGCTGCGCGGTCGGGTTAGATGCTTGTTGACTGCGCTGCCTTAGCTGAGATCCACTGTAGAGATGTTCTCTAACAAAAGCTCTGTTATCGGTTACTTCTTCGATCTCAGCGAATTCATTGGTTGGCTTATTAATGGCTTCCATAGCTGCCTATCGCATGCATCCTTAATCGTATTGACCAAACTATTTCATATCCATATCAATGGCATAGTTAATCGGCGTGGCTAAACGGCATGGCATGATACCACAGACCAATCAGTGATTTCATAGCATTTGTCATCCAAATGTCACCGGTTTGACCTAAAGCAGGAAAACCAATGTGCTGGCTTTTTATACCATCCAAATTTTAACAAACCGGACTACTTCAGAACACTCAATTGAAGTACGATCGCTACTTACTATAAGTTATTGACTCAATATGATCAGTAGAAAATAGGTGTAATCTGATTATGTTCCAGTTTATGCAGCAAAGCCAATGCTAGCCCTCAAGATTGTTAACAACACGAACTGTACAATTTATAGACTAAAACACTAAGCAAGTTGAGCCATTAGTTAAACGAGTACGTAAATATTAGTAAAATCGACCATGACACCATTTTAAACCGCTAGCAATGAATACTACACAACCAATAATTCTGCTTTTTCGTTATGATCTGCGACTAAGCGATCATATTGCTTTATCCGCCGCGGTAAAAAGCGGCAACCCGATCATTCCCTGTTATATACTTGATGAACACTCACCTGGCGAATGGACAATGGGAGGCGCCTCTCGTTGGTGGTTACATCACAGTCTCTCATCATTACAAGCTTCACTCACTGCAAAAGGCGGCGATCTGATTTTGCGTCGTGGTCAGCTGCAAGAGCAATTACTCAAATTGGTCAATCAAGTAAATGCCAGCGCCGTATACTGGACACGTATGTATGAACCTCACTTCGCTGATATTGAGCAACAACTTAATCAATTATTGACAGCACAGGGCGTAACAGCGAAACGTTTTCCCGGTTACCTATTATTTGAGCCGGAAGACATCCGTACTAACAGCGATGGTCCCTTTAAAGTTTTTACGCCATTTTGGCGAGCATGCTTAAAACAATCACCAGTTAAAAAGCCACTAACTGTACCACGGCAGATAAACTTTTATAAAAATCCAGTAACAACTGAAGCGCTGACAGATTGGCATTTACTTCCCACTAAACCCGATTGGGCTCACGGCATACGCGACAGTTGGCAACCTGGAGAAAAAAATGCAAAAAAGCTACTAAAAACATTTTTACAACAAGGTTTACCAGGCTACCAAAAAAAACGTGACCAACCAGCCTTGCCTAATACATCAAGATTGTCGCCGCATCTACATTTTGGCGAAATATCACCGAGACAAGTTTGGTATACAATCCAAATAGAGCTAGCACTAACAGGCGAACATCAACAGGACACGGAGTGCTTTCTAAGAGAAATAGGTTGGCGAGAGTTTTCATACCACTTACTCCAGCATTGGCCAACACTACCGAGCATACCTTTTCGTCCTCAATTCGCCCACTTCCCTTGGCGCAAAGATCAACGAGCCCTGCGGGCATGGCAGCAAGGCCAGACCGGCTTCCCATTGGTTGATGCCGGCATGCGAGAACTATGGCATACCGGCTGGATGCATAATCGTGTACGAATGGTAGTGGCCTCATTTTTAGTTAAGAACCTACTCATCCACTGGCACGATGGCGAAACTTGGTTTTGGGATACGTTAGTTGACGCAGATCTTGCCAATAACGCCGCTAGTTGGCAATGGGTTGCCGGTAGTGGGGCCGACGCCGCACCTTATTTTCGAATATTCAACCCCGTAACACAATCAGAGAAATTTGATCCGGATGGTACCTATATAAAAAAATGGGTACCAGAACTAAAAAACTTATCGGGTAAATACCTGCATCGGCCGTGGGAGGCGTCAGATAGTTTACTGCAAGGGGCAGGCATAACTTTAGGTAGAGACTACCCCAAACCGATTGCAGACTTAAAAGTAACACGCCAACGAGCACTTGATGCTTACAGCAGTATTAGCACAAAAACCAACGGTGCCTAATCAATCTTAAAATTAATCTCAATACTATTCAGCGTAAATGTAACTTTGTTGATGTCTGACTATCTACTCCTTGAGAAACCACCAAACGCAGACCTGTTAGGCCCCCCTAAAAACAGCCAACTCATTTGTAGTGACAGTCAACGGTATAACAAATTAGCAGATATGAGCCAAGCCAGCTTTATTGGTTTGACTCATACCATAGTACAATTCGTCTACAACAACACTTGTCGTCTTTTCTCGCAACGCTATCAATAAAGATTTTTATCAATAGAAATCTGTGATAAGCGGCATCTATTCCGTTCAATAGCCGCTTCCTACATCATAACCGTAATCATTATCTCCCACACACTAGTCTATATTTCATGCGTCTATGTTTAATATTAAAAGAGCAAATCTTCTCGGTATTTAAATGCTTTGCCTAGTAATAAAATGATTCAAATCAAAGATAATTCTAACCACGTTAGTCTATCATGCAATTTTTGCAACAGGTATAATTGAGGAGTGCAATATGGAAATTGTGCTTGAACAACCAAAATCATCTACGCCCAATAAATCTACTCTGGAACAGAAAAAAGCAAAGACAGAACAGGCTAAACCACAACCGGTCTCTACAGATTTACTTGGCGACGAAGCATCAGATTATACTAACCCACAAAATTCGTTTAACTTAATTGATCGCTTCTACAACGGTTTGATTTCGAGAAGTACGCTAGGACTATCGCCCGCTGGCATGCTAAGCGTTTATAGCAAGTGGTGGTTTCACTGGTTGTTCTCACCCGGTAAACAGATGGAATCAGCTGTTAAACTCGTTAAAAAAACCCATAAAGCGCTAAACTATACGTGGCAAGCGTCAGTGCCAGGCGGTTGTACAGAATGCATAGAACCATTAGCCCAAGACGATCGATTTAAAGATCCTACTTGGCAACAATGGCCCTTCAATATTATTTATCAATCTTTCTTGTTAACCCAACAATGGTTGCACATCACGGTTTCCGACGTACGTGGCGTACCCCAACGTGATAACCGTATTGTCAGTTTCATCGCCAGACAACTGCTCGATACCTACTCTCCGTCAAACTTTTTTTGGAGCAATCCCGAAGTGTTGAAAACCACCGTTGAGCAAGGTGGACGTAATCTATTTAATGGTTTTTTAAACTGGTGCGATGACACTCAACGAACGTTAACGGGCCTTCCCCCGACGGGCACAGAAAATTTTCAAGTGGGCAAAGATGTAGCCATTACGCCAGGTAAAGTGATTTACCAAAATAAAGTCATGGAGTTAATCCAGTATACACCTCAAACCGCAACAGTGTATCGCGAGCCGATACTCATCATACCAGCCTGGATAATGAAGTACTATATATTGGATCTTAAACCAAAAAACTCTCTGGTTAACTATCTCGTCAGCCAAGGGCATACTGTATTTATGATTTCATGGAAGAATCCGTCGGCAAAAGACAGGGACCTCTCATTAGATGACTATCGTACCCAGGGGGTACTAAGTGCACTAGAGCAAGTCAATACTGTTTGTGGCAGCGAAAAAATTCATGCTATGGGTTACTGCTTGGGAGGCACTTTATTAATGATCACCGCCGCATGGCTAGCGCGCGAAAATGACAATCGCTTAGCTTCTCTAACTCTGTTGGCTGCACAAGCTGACTTTAGTGAGCCGGGAGAGCTCGGTTTATTCATCAGTGATAGCGCGATCGCATTTTTGCAGTCAATGATGGAATTACAAGGCTACTTAGATACCAAGCAAATGGCCGGTACTTTTCAACTTCTACGCAGTAATGACCTCATTTGGTCGCGCATGATACGCAAGTATATGCTGGGAAATCGAATGGTAATGAATGAACTCATGGCTTGGAATGCTGATCTAACCCGTATGCCCTCCACTATGCATACTGAATATCTGGAGAAGTTATATTTGCGTAACGAACTCGCGGAAGGGCACTATCAGATTGACGGTAAACCTATTGTCATTGATGATATTCGTGTACCCATATTTTGCGTCGGCACTCAAACCGACCACGTAGCGCCCTGGCGATCGGTCTATAAAATCCATCGACTCGGTGATACCGAAGAGACTTTCTTGCTAACCAGTGGTGGGCACAATGCCGGTATTGTTAGCCCGCCTAATCACCCACGTCGCCATTACCGTATGCATACCAGCAAAGTGGGTGACAAATATATTGACCCCGATACCTGGTTTTCTCAAAACGAACCCAAGACCGGTTCATGGTGGCCAGCCTGGCAGCAGTGGTTAATCAAACATTCACAAACTGAGCCGTGCCTCCCACCACCGATGGGAGCGGAGGTAATATTAGGAGAAGCCCCAGGCAGCTATGTTATGGGTAATTAGCGGCAACATTGGCCAAAGCCTACTTTGTACCAAAATAGATGGCGTCTTCCTCCCTAATATAATCAGAAGTCGGTGAATTCAAATGCGCCGATTGACGGATTAGCAGGGTCGCGCGCTTTACCGTTAAAGTCGACATAAATATCAATATCATAAAGCTGCTCGAATATATCATAGGCAGAGTGCCTGACGTTGGCACCAATAGCTGGAGAGTCAACTTGTAGGGTAAAATTATTGGACTGTGAATTCACAAAACCTGGATCTGCAAACAAACAGTTGCTGCAGGTACGACCTCTACTGTGGTGAATGATCTGCCACTAAACGGCGCCGAAGTGGATGTGACACTATCCACCAACCATGAAGGTTTTTGGAGTAGAGAAGCCTACCGGCTATATGGCGCTGGCATTATTCCTGATGCAGAGCTAACGAGCCATTCCCATCTGGAACAGCTCGACTCCAGCCAAGCCCTTTTCACTTGGACCGAAATATCACAAGCAGACCATTACCGAATACTCGTCCGCGCTGTAGACGGCGCTGGAGAGCCAAGGCGTGTTCTTCATAATGAAGACTATGACACTCATATCACGGCTTTAGCAATTGACGGTTTACCGCAAAATGGAGCGTATTTTGATGTCATTATAAGGACTTTGCAAAATGAGTGGTGGGCTGAAACCTTTACACGTTTACGAGGCGTACAGCTGCTATCTAACGCGACCCTTGTCAGTCATCAAAACAATGATGTACTAACATCGTTAAGTGTATCCTTCCGCTGGTCCGACGTGGGTGCCAAACGCTACCAGCTTATTATACGGGATGACGGTGGCACTCGATATCGCGAGATATTAAATAATCAAGTAACGTCTGTAACAATTGACAATTTGCCGAGAGATGGGTCTTCTATCGAGCTAGAGCTCTATACCGATCACGACGGTTGGTGGAGCAAGGAAAAATACCGATTCTCCAGCCAATAGTTTAATGACGTTAATCTAGAAAGCTACAATGAACCCACACCTTCCACATGGGAGCAAAGCAGGATAAAGTAATCTAATTAAACGGTTAGCGACATCATCAAACATTCATGCGCCCGTTAGACTACCAAAAGTCTACAGCGAAAATATTCTGGTTTGTACTATTTTGTCCCGCTAGCGTTCTATAGGCATTCCATATAACCCAATGTTTGCTGTCAATATATCTTGCGTTAGCTTGGGGGAGATGTTGATTATAGGTGCCAACGGAGTTAGCTAAGTTTGTTCTAGTAAACGTACCTGTCCAAGCATTTATATTGAGTCGGCTAATAAATTGATCGCCTAAACCTGTTATATAGCCTTTACCATCGCCAACAAACCAGTTTCCATCATGAGCGGCATTGAAATGTAGTTGCCAATCGCTATTATCTATGGGAACACTGCCGTAGCTTTCGATATACCCAATGGCTGATCCGCTAAGCGTAAATCGAACAATATAGTTTTGAGGTGTTTGAGCAGACCAAATTGCGTCACTCCACAAATGCCCATCTTTACCATAAAATGGATGAGAGAAATTGCCTACAGAATTAAGATAACTGTCATTACTATATAGCTGGCTATTCTCTTCTGTATCGATTCTACCTACACCCACTCTACCAAGGCCTGTATTAGACTGGTTAATATAAGTATACCAATGAGCATTGGTAGGGCTAAACTGAAAATGTTCAACCTGGTCGGTTGTGTTGATTAGCAAAGTACGTTCTCCAGTTGCTATGTTGCATTTGAATACCTGCCTTTGATCTCCCTGCATTTGCATGAACACAAGAAAAGATGCATTAAAATTAACGGCAACATCACCCGCTTGAGACCAACCGCTATCAAGATGACAGATATGGCCAGTTGGCACAGGATTCTGAATAGGATTTCTAATATCAAACTTACTTACGTAATCGACGGATGAAGTACTGTCATGATAAAAGCAATAGAGATAATTTCCACTTACGCTAGCGCCATTACAGCTTCCGGTGGCGGTGACGTTAACGGTCGAACCATTCTCTAGATCAAGCCGATAATAGGTCAAGGATGAAGGAGAGTCATTAGCCATATTTCTATAAATGAGATAGTAACCTCCATTCCAACTATTATTATGGTAATAAAGTGCATAGTTATTCCCGGGAGTAGACGTTAGTTGATATATTTTTTTACCGGTGGTGGGGTCAAGTTGAGAAGGAAAGGCCTGGACTTGAGATAATGAAACGAGAAATAAAACCAGTCCTAACAGGTTTTGGTAAACAGCCATCTATTCTAACCTTTTTTGAGTGGATATTTGAAAAATCCGTTTTCCTATTCCGACTTAACCCAAACAACTTACTGTTCGGTTGAGAGGCTAAACATCTGGATTATCACTTCTTGTAGAAACAACTGATTATACTAAGACGGGGCTAAAACAAATATATATCATTAGTTATAAATTCGAGTGAATGGAGTTAATAACTAATGTTTATAATCAAATACTAGCTAAAATGCATACACGGTCCCGCATTAACCCTAGGACTTTTATTATTGCCGCTACTACATCGTTTGATGCTGGCTACTATACAACAGTTTTAACAGAGTCCCAGTCTTATCTTAGTATTTATCTAAATGGAACAAATATCGATAATGCACAACTCTACTTAGGCTGTATTTATCACGAGTTAGCGGAATACACTAATGTCAAGAACCCGGTATGAAGCCGTATTCGCTACTCCTGAGAAACGATAAAAGCTAGATTCCTACCTTCCCGCTAGATGTACCCGTTCACTTTTGAAATTTCCCCTTGTTCAACTCCACTAGGTCAACTGGTAGTGGTGTCATAGACTTGGTTCTCACCATGCCAGTAGATCGCCGTAAGTTATGCGTATTGATAGCGGTTTGCTCTTAAAAAACTACCATGGTCATTGAAGCGAATACCGTTTTCTCGCATAACTTTATGTGCTGCCTTTGCCGTTAGTTGGCGGACATAAAAAGGGTCTTTAACAACAAAGTGATGTATTGCATGAGTACTGCCAAAGTTACAACAAAATAAATGAAACGGAAAATAGTACCAGGCATTTAAAACTTGAGTTTCCTGTAACATATTGTCTACGTCACCGTAATAATGCATGTTCGAGGATATAAAGTTCAAACAAGCTGAACGTAGTAGGTTCGGCAAGACAAATATCACCATCATAATATTAACTATAGACATGACACTATTGACAACAGTATTTTCAAGCCCCTGGCCAGTTGTAACGGCTAGTGCACCATTAATAAGTTGAAACAGTATAAAAGTGTAAAGCGGAAGATAATAAAGCAACCCCACAGGCATAAAGACCATCAGCACTTTCCATAGGGCTGTTCTCGGTTTTTCTCCCGTCTGCTTATATTCATCACGGCGCCGGATAATAATGCTAGCCAGCGTATCGATAGTAATAATCAACCTCTTAAAACTCCAGGCCATGCCATTACCCAAACTTCGTTCTTCATGATCGAATTCAGATCCAGACACTTTATGATGATGCATGTGAATATGCCGACGAACCCAGGGATTAATTAAATTAGGTCGCACCAGCCAGACCGCTAACATCATTAGGTCATGTATCACTGGATGTTTGCGGAAATACATGCGATGAATAAGGTCATGTTCTAATTCATGGGTAATTGAGGCAAAAAATGCCGAACCTATAACCGACGCCCAGAGCGGAATAATACCTAGAAAATATAGCGAAGCACTGGCAATAAATCCCGCACAAGCCAACAATAGAAAACCTAAACCAATAGCATTTTGATGCCGTAACATCGGGTATTGTCTACGAATATCGTCACTCGCAGCACGAATGCCTTGAGTAATTTGCTTTATTTGCTGTTGTTCCCTTTCAGATGGAGTAGGACGTGAAATAGATGGACCTAAGTAGCGCTGGATAACACGTTGTACAGACATAATAACAATTTACTCCTTAGCAATTACCACTAAAGAGCCCTATATTACACCTTAATATATTGAACTATCTGGCCATATATGTCATTTTATTTGCTTTACGTGTCGTAGTGCTAAATTTTACCAGGTTTGATAAGGTTTCTACGAAAATATAAAAACCAGTGTGGCTACATCAATTCGGCCCAAATCCAGAAATATTGAGTCATTTTATCAGACATTTGCCAAATAATTACCCAGATAACTACCCAGATTAACTATGAAGAATAACCCCAAGCTTCCAGCCCATCCGACGTCAGTTAATAGTTCGTGGGCATTAGTCATAGCCAATGCATTTCAGGCACAAGGCGGTGATAGTGTGGATTTGTTTTCTCATGTCGGTTTGGATCTTCATGCACTACATGAACCCCAAGGCAGATTGCCAGTCACGGTAACTACCCGACTATGGAAACGAGCAGTTGAGATTTTGAATAACCCCGCGTTCGGACTAGAGGTGTCAAAATATGTCAACTTAACAACCTTTCATGCGCTTAGCTTTGTCATGATAGCAAGCCCCACACGCTACGAAATGTTTCAACGAGTCAGTCGCCACCATCGCTTGATCAGTAACGCTGCCAAATTTGAGCTTATCGAACATGCTGACGAGCTAGAATTGCAGTGGTATCCATTTGAAGGCGCTGCCCCTGCCTGTGAAGAATCTGTTGACGCCTTTATGTCATTAATGGTTCGCAGTAGTCAGGCATTATCCATTAATCTCTATGATGCAGGAGATCAAAGTCAGCAGAATAATCCAACCAAAGTGTTAATGAAACGCCAAACGCCCGTTAATGAAGAACCTTATAATAAGGTCTTTCGTTGCCCAATCATCTATTCTGCACCGACAGATAGCATTTTTTTCGACCTCAGTTCAGCCTTCAAAACAACATTAACCGGTAACGATCTATTAGCACACCAGTTAGACGACCTAATTAGTCAGCATCTTGAAACATTTCAAGAGCGACAAATGAAAACCCAAATCCAGACTATCTTAATAGAACAGCTGCCGCAGGGAGAGCCGACTCAAGAAAAAATTGCAAAACAATTACATATGAGTCTGCGCAAATTACAGCGAATACTAAAAGCAGAAAACACGAGTTACAAAGAAATACTGGAAGAAACCCGTAAAACTCTTGCGAAGCAGTATATTATACAAAACGAAATACAACTTAACGACATAGCTTATTTACTGGGATTCAATGATCCCAGCAGTTTTTTTCGCGCATTTAAGCGCTGGACCGGCTATTCTCCGCGACGTTATCGACAGCATTCTAGTGATTCTCACCCTGCCAATTGATAAAGCTGACGCTCTAGTTTAACCATAAGAGACAAACAACTGCACAGACTCTTGCAAGGATACCGCTCTGTCAATTTGCATGGTGCAGTACAGTTGTTAAATTAACGTTTCAACAATTTCCTAGTCGCCGTAAAATTTGAAGAATAATTTTATTCATTAGAGTTTCGAGTGAACCAAATTACAATTTATCCAACATTAAAAGGGGAAAAAACGTGAGAGAACAATAGATTCAAGCGAAATTAAAGCAATTGGATGAACCTTCTCGACATAAACTTTAGTTTATTTAAATAGATAGCTTAAAACGGTATTATACCCATCACATCCCCACTAATTCATGGATAAGATAAAGCGGCAGTTCCAGATGTAATATCGAATATTATGTGCGCACAAATTACGAGGAATTCGATAAATGCAACTACCCCTGCAATACTCTCAAACAAAGCCGTATAACGTAGCAAGTATTTTGGTTGAACAACGCTACTGGTTCGCTCTGGTAACGCTGCTTATCGCTATTTTCTCCGCGTTTGGCCTATCTAAAATTCAATATTGTACCGATATCGAGAATTTCATAAAAGAAACCGATAAGCGAAAAATCCAACACAACAAATTTGTCGATACCTATGTTCCCTCCAACACGCTCATTTTCGTCATGGATTTCGGCGAAAACAGTGTTTATTCAGCCAAGAATCTCGATACAATTGAAAAAATCACCGCAAAATTTGAAATAATGCCCTATACCACACGCGTGGAGTCCCTAACCAATACCCAGTACAGCTACGCAGATGGCGACGACTTTAGTGTTGATTACCTATTTCCGACGCCATTATCCCTGGATGCTGATGTACTTGCCAAACGCATCGACGATGCTAAAACCGACCCGCTAGTAACTGGTAGGCTGGTCTCAGTAAATGGCCGTGTGAGCGCAATATTTATCGATATCAAATGGGAAGAAAAAATTCACGTTGACGCATTGCAGGAAGTCATGGCTTTTACCCATGGCATTGAGAAAGAATTCTTAGCGCAAAATACCGGTGCGCAGGTATTTTTGACAGGCAAAGTCATACTCGAGAGCAGCCTATTCAATGCGGCAATGAAAGATTTGACCGTACTCTTACCAATCGTGATCGCGTTCGGTGCCATTATATTCTTTTATCTGGTTCGCTCTACCATCATCGCCCTGATGGGCATGCTCGTCAGTGACATCGCCGCACTGATCACCACCGGAATGATCGGCTGGGCTCAAATCGTAATCGACTCCACTTCAGTGCTTGTTTGTTTCGTCGTTATTATCGTTGCTCTCGCTCATATTATGCATATTACAATGAACTATATGGATTTCTTCAGGGATGGAATGAACAAGTTCGATGCGATGAAAAAAAGCCTTACGCTAAATATTCCTCCCGTATTCCTGACCAGTGTTACCACCATCGTCGGCTTCCTCTGCATGAATATCAATGCGTCAACTTCTTATATTGTGTTTGGCAATGTAGCCGCCATAGGTGTTGTCATCGCCTTTTGGGTCACAATGACGCTCTTGCCCGCCGCTATGTTAGCGGTCCCTATAAAGACCACGCACAGAGATTCCAATTTAGGTAATAGGATGGTGTCAATTGCCAATTTTTCAATTAAACACAAACGACAGGTTTATACAGTTACCTTGCTGATTGTTGCGCTAACATCGGCGTTGATCCCGTTAAATCATGTCAATAATGAAATAATTGAAAAATTTGATGAGAATCACAGATTAAGGGTTTCCTCAGACTTCATCTCAGAAAACTTGATGGACCGACAACGCATTGAGTTTTCGTTAGAAACGGGAAAAGAAAACGGTGTAAACAACTCCGGATTTCTTCAATATCTAGAAGCCTTTACAAGCTGGTTACGCCAGCAACCCGAAGTCAGCAAAGTGTATAGTTACGAAAACATCATAAAGCGTATCAATAAGAATATGCACGGCGACGATAACAATTCATATCAACTACCCGACAGCCGTGAACTGGCCACCCAATACCTTCTACTTTATGAAATGGGATTGTCACCAGGGCAAAGTATTAGCGAATTTATTAGCTATGATCGCTCCTCAGCGCGTGTTGTGGTTTTCGTTAAGGAAATGAAAAATAGAGAACTACTGGCATTCGAGGCAAGGAGCAACCTGTGGCTTGAGCAAAATAATGCAGATCTACATAACTATAGTTCGAGCTTTGATACCCTGTTTGCAGAGTGGGCACAGTACATAATCTGGGGCACAATTCACAGTGGCATTCTGGCTATTATTCTTATTTCTGTGGTAATGATCATTGGCTTGCGCTCACTAAAATATGGCCTGATAAGCCTTATCCCTAATGCCGTTCCCGCAGTCATTGTGTATGGTCTATGGGGCTTGTTCATTGGCGAAGTTGACCTAGCGGTGTCAGGAGCGTTTTGTTTTACACTGGGAATTATCGTAGACGATACCGTTCACATCCTAAGTGGGTACCTCAGCGCCCTTAATCGCGGAGAGACCACTGAGCAGGCCATCAAGGCCACATTCCGCAAGGCAGGCCCAGCGCTGTTTGTAAACACTGTCGCTTTTGTCAGTTCTTTTCTCATATTCGCACAATCAGATTTTGGGCTACATACATCCATTGGTTATGTCGTTGCCAGTGTCATTGCCACTGCATTGGTTTTTGATCTACTATTCTTGCCACCATTACTTATGAGTATTAAAGGGGCGAAAAAGGTTTCATTTAACATGGTGAAAGAACATGTCTAAACGCTCATAAGCTCACGGCCGTTGTTTGCTGTAATAAGTGTTACCCGCGTTATCGAAGACGTTATTTATTCCTAGTAGTCAATATGCTATACAAAAGAGAGATTGAGAGTGCTACCTCCACCCATTTTTATTAACAGTCAACAAAACAACCAGCTTGCACTGTACCGTTACCCCAGCACCGCTGGTGACACCCTTCCCCCGACCATTCTTACCCACGGTGCTTTTTGTAACGCAAAAACCTGCCAACATCTTGCGCAGTACCTCTGTGATGCTGGTTTCGATTGCTAGATCTATGAATGGAGCGGACACGGCAACAGTGAATATGGCGAGTTACCACCAGATATAGAGACTTTTGCTCTTTCAGATGTACCGTCTGTCATCGATCACGTCTGCAAGGTCACCAATAGCAAAAGCTGTATCTGGGTCGCGCACAGCGGAGGTGGTTTTCTGCCATTAATGTATATGGCAAGGTACCCAGAGCAACAACACAAACTATCCACTATCGTCACACTGGGCTCACAAAGTACGAAGTGTGCGCAAACGGTGATGCAAAAAATAAGAATAGTAACAATGGTCGTTTCGGTTAAAATTTTCGGGAAAATATATGGCAAGGCTGTGGGATTTGGTGAAGAAAATGAGTCACCAGGGTTTATTCACCAGTGGAGTCGCTGGAACTGGACAGAAAAGTGGCTAGGCAAAGACAACTTCGATTATTTGGCTAGCTTTAACAAACTTGAAATTCCGACACTTTGCATTGCAGGAGGAGGTGATGTCATTGCTCCCCTGGAAGGCTGCAAACAATTGTTTGAATCACTAAATGGCAACAACAACAAATTTCTACTCTGCTCCCAAGCCAACGGTTTCGCGGAAGATTATAGCCACCCGAGGCTGATTGCCAGCCAAAATAGCAGGAAAGAGATATGGCCACAGATCCTGGACTTTATTCAGTAATGACACATAACTTTTCTATTTCCTAACGTACATAGCAGTGCCGTGAACATCCGGCTTAAACGAGCGCTACCAGCTTAAAAAAAGTATATTTCGAACAAACCACTATAAAAACTGCGCAAACCAAAAGCGGTTCAAGCCGTAAATCTTGTTGATCGCGTGAGCCTAACCTCACTATCAATAGGACTACTTTAAGACTGGAAAAACCAGATAGCACTAAGGTAGAGGATATTGGCATCAGATAATGCTAGCCATGATGGTACATTTTTATTTACATTTAGGCCAATTAAAGCAACAACTATAAGTAACACCATATCTAGAATAAAAGTACCAATTCTTACATAGCAGCCAAGGTTTAAAGTGATTTGGACTGTTGGGTAAACTAGTAAAGACAAAGAAGTAACTTCTTGTTCTAATCTGTTGACTCCTTACTAAATGACAACCAGCGGCTCACGCCGCCTATTAGTAATCATTGACCTAATCCCCACCCCCTAATTTCTCACCATCAACCCAAAAGTCGATGAATCAACTATTCAGGGGTAAAAAGATTTACCCCTTAACACAAACCACTTGACACAGTGTATGAACGATCTCCACACTTTATTTGCTTATGGTTAAGGACCGCTAATCTCGACTTTACACTAGGTTTGGTTAGAAACTTTGCAAAGCGGCTCGATCTCAATTCGTTGAGAGATAATACGCCTCCCCTTGCTTTGATTTCATAATCCAATAATTCAAAGCAGTATCTATCTTTGAAGTAGTGAAACTTGGTTCGTCCTTTAGGCAAGCAGCTTATAACCTCTTGCGCGTCCTCTTTCTTCATAATGTTCTCGTTTTCTACAATATCGCTTTACGATGCAATTCTTTGCCTTTAATCCATCACTATCAAATGGTGATGCAACAAATAAAAATGTCCAATTTTGTAAACTGGATTCTCTTCCAAGATCGTCGCTTTAATTCCTACTTTTTTTGCTTCGCGAAGTAACAGCTCCGACACTTGCGTGACTACCCAGCAACATTCCCACGGGCCTTTTGCTGCACTGATTTGTATAGCCACTGATTTTACATTTGTACTCATTTCTCTCTCACAGCTTTAACACTTTACCAAACAAGGCTACTCAGCAGAATTTTAGGTAAAAAAACTTAGACTCTCCGTATCGTTAACTCAGTATAAAACCTACTTAGAATAACCACTCACGATTTCGAATCGATTTACGCACAAGAACACAGAGTTGCAGGCAAAAAATAACCAAACTAGGCTCTAGTGAGATGAACTGTTACTACAGATACCTTGGAAGCTATCCCAACGAGACGGAATAAGGGCAAAAACCTCCAATAAGAGAGGTTCAGCTATAGGATAGGAGGCACTGCAATACAGTTGTTGATTCTGTTATTTCGAAACAAGTATTTCGAATCTGCATTCTAACCCCCTTACTAGATGTGATTAATTGTAGATGTGATTAATTGATTAGTGAACTTATGGGCAGCGATCATAAACGCATTGTTCTTTACTCGCAAGTCCCAAAAACGGAATTTTTATACAAAACTCTTCTAATTTATTGAGTCGTTTGTTTTTAGCTATTATTACCTATCTTCAGGTTAAACGAGGGTGCGACACTATTTAGATCTTTATGCTTTTGCGAGACTTTTCAAACAAGAAGGTTCTAATTCTGATACTTCACGACATCCAATCAATGCCATTACTCGCTTCATTTCATCGGCAAAAATCTCAAATACTCTATTAACACCAGCCTCACCACCGGCTGCCAAACCATATAGATAAGCCCTTCCTATCATACAGGCGTTTGCGCCTAATGCTAGCGCCTTTACTACATCTGCGCCTCGCATAATTCCGCCATCAATCACAATTTCTATTTGGTTACCAGTGGCCTGGACTACTTCCGGTAAGATATCCATCGCGGCCGGCGCTCCGTCCAATTGACGGCCTCCATGATTAGACAAAATAATACCGGTTGCTCCCATTTCTGCGGCTAATACGGCATCTTCTACCGATTGAATTCCTTTCAACCATAAGGGCCCTTGCCATTTTTGCTGGATTTCTTTGGCAATTTCCCAGGTTATGGTTGGGTCAAACTGCTCATTGACTGTGTCCATCACCTTAAATGCATCAGAAGCTTCGGACAAAAGCTCAAGCATATTTGCCATCGCTAGTTTGGGACTAGTGACAAATCGATACAGCCATGCTGGTTTAGTCAAAGCACTTAATGCCGTATTGATTTTGAGCTTTAATGGATTGCCATGACCGTTACGCAGGTCCTTTTCACGTTTGCCAAAGACTGGCGCATCGACCGCCAACAATAGTGCATTGTAATTTTGTTGCTTGCAGCGCTGGATGAAATTAAAAACCATATCTCGGTCATGCCAAGCATAAATTTGAAAAAATTTGGGTCCCTTAGATTCCGCAGCAACTTCTTCAATGGAACAAGTCGACACCGTAGACAAAGAGTAGATACTACCTGCCTGAGCGGCCGCCCGACAGACAGCTCGTTCACCTTGGTAATGGAACAGTCGCGACATCCCCGTAGGCGCAATGAGTACTGGGAGTTTGACTTTTGTGTCCTGTACGTAGGTACTAAGATCAATAGTAGAAACATCTTTTAGCACTCTTGGGTTAAAGCAATATTGTGCAAAAGAGTCGCTATTACGCTGTAAAGTCCACTCTTCTTCAGCACCACCTGAAATGTATTCATAAATTGGCTTCGGGAGTCTAGCTTTAGCTCGTTTCTTTAAATCGGATATAGCGTAGCAGCTATTGAGGCTTGCATTCATAATTAAAGTTCCTTACGAAAAACACGAGCTAATACTACTGACTTAATTGGTTTTAGAATTTTCAATCCAGACATTTTCAAATCCGAACAGTAACAAGAATTGTCTTGTAAAGCTAACGGGCATTAGTTATATACTACTCTGTCAAACCTACAAATAGATTTTTGTCCGTTGATTATGCAGACTGGGCAGATTATGACTTCAAAAATTGTTGTTTTAGGATCAGGCTCCGTCGGTACTTATATTGGCGGCCGGCTTTTAGACAGCTCCGCTCAGGTTACTTTTGTGGGTCGGGAAAGATTAATCAATGGAATTCAGCGCGCGGGACTAACGATACGGGATTGCTTTGGTTATTACAAACATCATCTAGCGGCAGATGTTAGGGTCACCGGTCACGAAGAAACTCTGTCAACGGCCGACATTATTCTGGTAACAGTGAAAAGTAAAGATACGGAACAAGCTGCTAAAGCAATCAAGACCTTTGCAAAACCCAATGCTGTAGTGGTCAGTTTTCAGAACGGCGTACGTAACGCGGAAACGCTAACAAGTATTTGCAATCAACAGGTACTATCGGGTGTTGTTTCTTTTGGTGCAATTTGGAAAGAAGATGCCACCTTTCAACAAACTACTGGCGGTGATTTATTTCTCGAGTCCCGTGATGGTTTGGAGCAAGCACTGCAAGCCTACTGTGATGAAGTTAACTTTCCAATTAGCCTAAGCAATGACATGAAAAATATTCAGTGGAGTAAATTGGTTATTAATATGAATAACGGGATCAATGCACTAACGGGAGTCCCACTCGTTAAAGGGTTAGAAAGCAAACATTATCGTAGAGCTATTGCCAAATGTATGAATGAAGCCATTTCCATCATCAACAAAGCAGGTATAAGGCTAATACCCCTCAACTCAACGCCCGTTAAACTTTCGCCACTGATTTTACAGTTACCTACACCACTATTTAAAATTCTAGCCGGAGCGATTTTAAGAATGGATGCGGATGCTCGCTCTTCTATGTTGGACGATTTGGAACAGGGCAGAGAACCAGAGGTGGATTACATAAATGGAGAAATAGTACGTTTAGCGAAATCCATCGGATTGTCAGCACCGATTAACGAGAGAGTGATTGACTTAGTCAAGGCCGCTCACAAGAACAGAGCCGGGCTGCCTAAGATATCGCTAGAGAATATTGACCAAGTCATCACGCCTTAATGCGATTTTTCTATTCATTACCCCCTCCCAAAAAATTGTAGGTTTTCTCGCTAGCCCATCGGGCCAAACGTTTCATAGTGAATCTGCTCTGTGGGTATATCTCGACGTTCCAGATCTGCCTGTATATCTGCCATAAAACGTTTGGGGCCACAGAGAAAGTAGTGTGCATCTAAATCATTGACCAACGCTGCAAGCAGTTCACCGTCAACATGCCCATGGCTGTGAAAGTCGGCACCGAGTACGTCTTCAAAGCGAGCACGGCTATAAGCCACATGCAATCGAACATTTGAGTATCGGGATGCCAGATCACGCACTTCCTGCGCCAGCGGATGATACTCTGCATCGCGAGCACCATGTATAAACCACACTGGTCGATCACTGGGTTGCTCGGTAGCTGCTTTCAGGATACTCACCATCGGCGTGACACCCACTCCGGCGCTGACCAGTACAAGTGGGCAAACGTTGCAGGTCATCATAAAATCGCCCGCCGGCGATCGACTCTGGATAATAGCACCAGGTTCAATGTGGTCATGCAAGTGGCGTGAGGCCAGCCCCTGCGGCTCGCGCTTTACCGTGATTCTGTAGTGTTCGTCATTCGGCGAACTCGAAATGGAGTATGTGCGACTCACTCGGGTATCAACGTCATCAATAGAAAGTTCTATCGGTAGATGTTGCCCCGGCTCAAAGCCGGCAAGTGGTCCTCCATCTCTCGCTCGTAAAATAAAGGAGGTGACATCACGGCTCTCCTTAATCTTTTCAGCCACTCGCAGCGATCGAACGGAAGACGCTTCGCTCTGCCAGCGTAATGGCACAGCGTCGGTCAGTTCAATGACCTCATTGACCGCGATCTCGACTACCCGCCTGGCACCCACTACCAGCTGAGATTCCTCGGGGTGCCAATCGATGGTCGCCGTGCCAGAAACCTGAAGTAAACTGCCTGTTTCAAAATCGATAAATAGCAATCCTACCCGTGGGTCAAGTACAAGGTTGCCAATAGTGTTGAAATGGTTGTTTCCAGCAAAGTCGGGAAACCTCAGGCGCGAGTCGCCAACAACCTGCACAAACCCCCGCTCACCACCGCGATGTGACGCATCCATACCAAAGCTTTCACTTTCGCCTTGGCTGCGATACCCGCTGGCAATAAATAACGTGTCGGCATTGGCAATCCATGTTTTCTGCTGTACGGAAAGTTTCAAGCCGTATTGCGCCTGCACCTTTTTGCTAGCTTCCACACGCCGGACTGCGCGTTCACGAATGTGTTGCGGGCAGTTGCCAAAAGATTGTTCGACGCGCAATGTAATAGAATCGGTGTCCACGGCTACCACGCGACCGTTTACTCGATTTCGACGTCGTGTTACCAGCTCTATTCCCAGTACGCCCACATCGGCGTTTAACTGAAACGCATGATGCAGCGCATCGCCCTCTATCCGCTTTGCATTTATTACAAGATGGTATGGGTTTGGTGAACTGACAAAGCCCTCTCCACCATGAAGCATCGTTACCCAGGGGTTGCCGTTTTTGTCCCGCGCAGAGACAATCAGGTAAGACTGTGCCGCATAAAACTCGCGGTGTTGTTCAGGCAAATAATCACGAATAACCTGGCGCGCCCAATCCGCAATATTTCTGACACCCAAGCGGCTTTGCACTACTTGCTCCCCTCTATGGAATGGAGAGTTTTGGTCAACTTTTATCACACGTTTGTCCATTGATAATCGACCTACCTGCTGCACATTTAAAAAGAGTTTGGATATCGCTGCACGGGTCAATTAACCTCGTGCAGCAAAAGCTTCAGGCTACTAATCCAACCTTGGTAGTCTGCATGTGAACGAATCCCGGAAGACCTTCAATGCGTGCCAATAATGCGCGAACATTTGGGTATGAATCTAACGATACATTGCCTTCCGGTGCGTGAGCGGTATAGCTATAGATAGCAACATCAGCAATTGAAGGTGTATTACCTACCAACCACTTACGTCCGTTTAAATGTTGCTCCAGCCTTTCAAACGCAACCTGAGCAACAGCGTGGGCTCGCTGAGTATCCAGGTTTGCGCCAAAAACGTTGACGAGCCTGGCAGCCGCGGGTCCATTTGCGATTTCTCCGGCGGCAATAGATAAAAACTTCTGAACCTCGGCTTCCTGTACAGGATCTTCAGGTAACCATTGGGGTGCGTATTGACGTGCCAAGTAGACAAGTATAGCGTTGGAATCCGCGATAACGTTATCCCCGTCTTCAACAACAGGTACCTGCCCCGCTGGGTTTAATGCTAGAAACGATTCTTTCTTGTGTTCTCCGTTCACCAGATCGACATCAATAAGTTGGTATTTAATACCGGCGAGACTTGCAAATAGCTCTACCCGATGTGAATGCCCCGAAAGTGCATGGCGGTGAATACGAATAGCGTTAGACATGGTAAGTTCCCTCTTTTAAATTAATCTAAAATGACTAAAGCCGAAAAACTAAAGTGATGCGGGCGACTTTCTTTCAATATCTTTCCAGTTGTTATCAGCCTGTTCTATCAGGCCTGAAACATTAGCTAACCATCTGTCCTGGATATTGGTATCGATATTTAGGTAAAGTACACCATCGACCAAACGCCATACTTCAGGATCTCCAGCAAATTTCTTACCCATAGCAACCCCAAATGCACAATATCCATTGTAAGCAGGAACATACTTGCCAGGATTCGAACTGAACGTTTCCTTATTTTTCTTGCTCGCAAATAGATAGGTTGCACCGTCAAACTCAGCGACAAAATGTCCACTTCCACGAACTGGACGTTTGTTCGTGTGATATGAAACAACGTCATAACCCCACACTGCTGGCGTGCTATGAGAAAAATCCTCGGCAAATGCCATTACGCTGGAAAAAAGAACTGCTATAAATGCTACATACGTTGGTATTTTCATGAGATTCACTCCTAAATCAATAAAGATGGTTTCGTGAGCGGGTTTTACGGCTTGCTCACTTGCAAAATACTGTAGCAACACTTTGCTCAAGAAAAATTGGGCTAAAGGTGAATTGACTATTGCAGTTACGACAATACTGACAGACGAAGCTTCTCTTTATCCTGCAATTCTTTATCCCAAAATAATGAAAGCAAATTTAGAAAGAGATCAACACCTAGCCAATTGACCAAATAACGATTATTGCGTTTTCAGCAATAGCTAGTTGCACCCAAACTAGGGTACCTCTGAATCACTACATTGTTTTCTAGAGATTGGTCACGCTCGATGTTGTCAACGTTATGAGGTCGCTGAGCTGGCCGAAATAATTGTGGTAACCTTGCTGTTACCCATGCCTGCGCGGGTCAGACGACTGTCGACTACGATATAGATGCGTGGAAACTGGTTAAAAAGGGTAACTGTAAACCCCTGGGTGGATATTTTTAAATTTCGAGGGCATATTTAAATTTCGAGGGCATAGTGCGCTATGACATTCAGAATAGGCGCGAATTAATAGGGGCTGCTTAATTCGCGCTAATTCAAATTAGGATTAAGAAACCGGTTTTCTCGTAATCTCTCCGTCGCGAACTCAACAAACGCCCTGGTTTTTGCGTTGGCTTTTCTTCCCTCCAAGTAAACAATATTTACTGGTTTTGATTCTGGTTGGTACTCTTCTAACACCGGAACAAGTGTACCCGATTCAAACGTCTTGGCCACCTGGTATGACATTACTCGTGCCAGCCCAGCACCAAGCTCCGCTGCACGCACCGCAGCCATGTTTTGGTTACATTGATAATTGGGCTCCACTTTTACTTTCTCTTTTTCGAAAACCCACGTGTTGGAAGGCTCCACCACATCCGCTTGAATAATGCAGTGACCTTTAAGTTCCCCCGGCACTTTGGGTGTTCCATGAGCGGCCAGATAGTCGGGAGACCCACAAACGACTTTACGAACCGAACCTACCTGTGTGGCAAAAAAGCTGGAGTCACTTAGATGTCCAATGCGAATCGCAACATCGATATTTTCTTCGAGCAGATTGACAATCCTGTCGAGAAACACAGAGCGCACGGTGACCTTAGGATTGTTTGCAAGATATTCGGCAATGATAGGGACAATGTATATATGACCAAAAACTACTGGTGCGGTAACAAGCAAATTGCCTTGGGATTCGTGATAACTACCGGTTACTGTCCCCTCCGCTTCTTCAATTGCCTCTAAAATATTTTTAGCGTCTTCGTAATAGCGCTGACCGGAATCAGTTACGCGGATGGCTCGCGTGGTTCGATGAAGCAGCTTTACTTCAAGTGCTGCTTCTAGTCGTGCGACTGAACGCGTAACTGCTGGCGCAGACAAATCAAGATTGCGGCTCGCCTCAACAAAGCTGTTTCCCTCGACAACAGCGACAAATACGCGCATTGCTTCAAGCTTATCCATATGATAACAACCTCTATTACTTTACCGTAAATAAGGTGTCTTCTTCCCTAAGCAAATACAATGCTGTTATAGCCGCTAACATTGGCCAAGCTGCAAAGAAAAGTAAATTTGGGCTTGTCCATGGATCAAAATATCGCTCATATGATAACAAAGTAGATACAAGGTGCATCACAAGAACTAATCCATATGAGAAATTTTTTTTTATTCCAAGTAGAAAAGACAAGACTATCAGCATTTGAACAACACCAATGGTATATGCCAAACTTGTAGAAAGACCGTCAAAGAAATAGAACTTGGAAAAAACAGCAGCTGCGTGATCAGGATTAATAAGCTTATCTAAAGCCCACATAAAAAAAACAATAAAAACGCCGAGCCTAAGCAATAGTAGGGAAAGCTTAAGAGCAGAATTTTTTTCCGACGAACTATCATTCATCATTGACATACTCAACTAGATTGGCCATAAATCTGGCGACTTCATTAGCGGCTTGCGCAAACCTGCTTTGTAGAGACCATCTTGTGTGGTCACGATATTCTCCACCTCAGAACTATTTTGCGCTTCTTGCAGCGCCAATACGTTAATTAATATTACTTCATTTGGCATCGTGGCCGCTATCCCTTTAAGCTCTGCTAAATAGCGATGGGGACTTGCTGTCTTTTTAGGCATTGATTTTGATTTTAATATCGTTTCACATAACTACCAGGCATAGCGAGTTTTTTTTATTTTTAAAAGCGGCGACAACTTCGAGCCAGCTCGCAGCGACCTCTAAAAGTTTTACATACCGTGAGAGCCGTACTCATCATTAAAATAAGTGCAGGCTTTTTTATGATACGGCCTCCTCCTGCGCCGGATTGCTTTTTTCTTTTGGCATTCTAATCAAAGCCAGTTTGCGGCATAAGACGTAAAAAACCGGTGTAAAGAGCAAGCCGAAGAACGTCACACCCACCATACCGGAAAACACAGCCACGCCCAGAGCTTGCCGCATTTCCGCGCCGGCACCACTGGCAATCACCAACGGCACAACACCCAAAATAAACGCAAAAGAAGTCATGAGAATGGGACGCAGACGGAGTTTTGCCGCTTCAACCGCAGCCTCCCATCTATCTTTGCCTTCATCTTCCAGTTCCTTGGCGAATTCCACAATCAAAATCGCATTTTTCGAAGCCAATCCAACCAAAACGACAAAGCCGATTTGGGTGAGGATATTATTATCCATCCCCGCCAAACCAACACCAGTGATCGAGGACAATAAACACATCGGCACGATCAAAATCACCGATAGTGGCAGTGTCCAGCTCTCATATTGCGCAGCCAAAAGCAGAAACACAAATACTACAGCTAGTATAAAGGCAATGGCGGCAGTATTGCCGGCCTGCTTTTGCTGATAGGCAATTTCCGTCCATTCATAACCAATGCCATCTGGCAACACTTTATCGGCTAATTGTTCCATGGTCGCCAAGGCCTCACCAGTGCTAAAGCCTTCTGCGCTATCACCAATTAAAGCGGCAGATGGGTATAAGTTGTAACGTGGTACAC
Organism: Pseudomonadales bacterium; assembly: GCA_028280085.1. Classification (GTDB taxonomy): domain Bacteria; phylum Pseudomonadota; class Gammaproteobacteria; order Pseudomonadales; family JANQMK01; genus JANQMK01. The sequence goes on along the minus strand of JANQMK010000211.1, from coordinate 2,008 downwards.
GGCTTGGCCCAGCAATGTCTTCTATCGTAGCAATAGAGCCAATCGGTACCATATACCCATTATCACTGCGCACACGGATGCTCAAAGCATCATCTGCATTTAAACGATACGGCGCATCAGCTTGCGCGGTCACACGGAATGTGCGGCCAAGGTAGTTAAAGTCATTCACAAATGCGGAACCGATAAAGACTTCTAGTGCTTCAAACACACGTGCCACAGGAACGCCTAAACGCTCGGCTTTTTCGCGGTCGATATCTAGGTAAATTTGCGGCGTATTGTTCTCAAAGAATGTGAAGACAGAGGTTGTAGCCGGTGCTTGATTGGCCGCGCCTGCCAAAGCCCAGGCTGCATTATTCATCACGTCCAACCCACGGCCGTCGCGATCCTGAATCATCATGCGAAAACCGCCGGCATTGCCAACACCGCGCACCGGCGGCGGCGGGAATACCACAATAAAGGCTTCTTTGAACGTCGCCATTTCTGCCCGCATCGTATTTAAAAGATCATTAAAGGCGATGCCTTTCTTTTCACGCTCTGCAAAATTTTCAAGCACCGTGAATATCGCCGCCGCATTCGAGGCATTAGTAAAGGTTGCCCCTGCAAAGCCGGCGAAGCTAACTGCATTTTCTACCCCGTCAATCGCCAGCAGCTTATCGGTAATATCTTGCACCAGATTATCGGTTTGTGTGAGAGATGCGGCTGGGGGAAGTTGTACAGAGACGATGAAATAGCCCTGATCCTGCGGGGGAATAAAGCCGGTGGGCACGGTTTTAAACTGGTAACCCGCAAAAGCCATTAGCGCCGCATAAACGATCAAGACAATCGCACTGGCGCGAACCAACTTGGCAACGGTCGAGCCGTATTTTGCAGACAGCCACTCAATGCCGGCATTAAAATAACAAAAGAAAAACTTCAGCGGATGTTGATACCACCGCCCTGTTTTATTATGAGGTTCGTTCTCATGGGGTTTCATTAAAATCGCAGCCAAGGCCGGTGACAGCGTTAAAGACACTATCATGGAAATAACGGTGGCGACCGTAATGGTCACACCGAATTGCTGATAGAATTTACCGGAAATTCCATCCAAAAATGTTGTTGGCAAAAACACCGCCACCAACACCAAACCCATCGCTATAAGCGCAGAGCCAACCTCATCCATTGTTTTGCGGGCGGCTTCTTTGGGCGATAATCCCTTGCGCATATTGCGCTCCATATTCTCCACCACCACAATCGCATCATCAACCACAATCCCGATGGCCAGCACCAACCCGAAAAGTGAAAGGTTATTGAGCGAAAAGCCCAGTCCCGACATAACCGCAAATGTCCCAATCAAAGAGATAGGAATCGCCACTATCGGAATGATCGCGGCCCGCCATGTTTGCAAGAACGCAATAATCACCAAGACCACTAGCAGCACGGCTTCATAAACCGTATGCTCCACCGCTACGATAGATTCTTCAATAAATTCAGTCGGGTTATAAGCAATCTCATAATCAAGTCCAGGCGGGAAATCTTTTTTCAATGCATTCATTTCTTCAATGATGGCTTCGGCAGTTGTCAGAGCATTACTGCCGGGACGTTGAAAGACTGGTAAAGCCACGGCGGGGAATTTGCCCAAATAGCCGCGTGTTACATAATTTTGTGACCCAAGTTCAATACGTGCTACATCTTTCAGGTGCACAATCCGGCCATCTTCACCGGATTTGACCACGATATTGCCGAACTCCTCCGGCGCAGTAAGGCGGCCTTGGGTTTGGATGGAATATTCAAAATAATTCTGTTTGGGCTGTGGAGTTTGATTGAGAATACCACTGGCCACCTGCACATTTTGGCTGCGCAGCGCATTCAATACATCACCGGCGGTCATATCAAAAGACTGAATGAGATCAGGGTCAAGCCATATCCGCATGGCATATTCCGAAGCGCCAAAAAGCAGAATATCACCCACGCCATCAATTCGGCGAATACGATCCCTAATTTTAAGCACCGCGTAATTACCAATGTAGGC
>JANQMK010000177.1 GCA_028280085.1 Pseudomonadales bacterium | reverse complement strand
GAGCTAATTCACCACCGGCTTTAGGTTTAGGATAGACAACAATTGGCATATCCATATCAAGCCATGTCCAAGCCCGTAATAGTCCAACTGGATAGTAGGTTTCAATGAGCAAGCGATCAGGTTTCATTACCCCCCGCTGATTCGTCTTAATATAAACCTTCACCCGCTTTTCTTTATCATAAATAATATCTCCCACTACCGGGGCACTCTGATTCCAACGCAGCACAACATTTTCGTAATACTTTTCTCCCTCTCGCGAGAGCATCAACTCCACCTCAGCTAGTTCTCCGGCAAAACAAGGGTGTGCTTCGACTCCACTGATGGTTAAGCCTGAAAGATTGTGAAACGTATGCAATATTGATGCGACGAAAATGCTACCGAGAAGAAAAGTTACGCCATAAATGAGACTGTTTTCGTAATTGATGCCCGCTATTAACATTATTGTTAAAACGAAGATAAAACCGAAACCAACGCGTGTTGGAAAAATAAAAATCTGTTTTTGAGTGAGAGTTACTGTCCTTGCTGGCGGTAGGCGACGATCGAGCCAATCTCGATACCGACTACGTATACCACTACCAATTGTCGCATTTTGTCGAAAAATAGAGATAGTCATATTTTTCTCCAACTTTTATCTAAACAATTCGATAGTGACAACTAGCCTATAACCTCTACGGCATTCAATAAACGCTGGGCCAGGCCTCGACCACTATTTTCATCATAGGACGAAGCTTCTCTCAAACGATGGCTCACCACCGAGGGCAATACCGCTTGAACGTCTTCAGGTATGACGTGACTACGCCCTTCCATCAGCGCCCAGATTTTAGCACAGCGCAGCAACGCCAGCGCACCGCGGGGTGAAATGCCATAACAGAATTCAGGTTCAACACGGGTGAACTTTGTTAACCGTTGTACATAATCCAAGAGAGTGTCTGACGTCTTAACCTTGCTTACCGCTTGCTGAATATTTTGCAGTTCTGCCAATGACATAACTTGCTTCAAATGACTGAGGCGTTGCCTCGGGTCTTCTTCACCTTTTAGCAACATACGTTCTGCAGATGGGTCTGGATAACCGAGTTCAATGCGCATTAAAAAACGATCCAGTTGGGACTCTGGTAACGGAAATGTGCCAGACTGAGTGAGCGGGTTCTGGGTTGCTATCACAAAAAAAGGACGAGGTAACGGCCGTGTTTCGCCTTCAATGGTGACTTGATACTCTTCCATGGCTTCTAATAAAGCACTCTGTGTCTTCGGCGTTGTTCGATTGATTTCATCGGCCAGTAATACCTGAGTAAATACAGGGCCTTCATGAAAAATGAAGTTACTTTTATTCTTGTCAAAGATTGACACACCCAAAATATCAGCTGGCAGCAAGTCACTGGTAAATTGGACGCGCTGATAATCTAAGCCAAGTACCATAGCTAACGCATGTGACAAGGTTGTTTTACCCATCCCGGGTAAATCCTCAACCAGCAAGTGCCCTTGCGCAAAAATACAGGACAATGCCAGTTTTATCTGTTGTTCCTTACCCAGCACCACGCTACTCATCTCTTCGATAGCGGCGTTAATTACTTTCTGCATACCACATCCTGCAACTTCATTTTTATCAGTATCTTTGTTAAAGCTATTATACAGATACGCTTGTATTCATCTAAAGCAACCTGCCTCACTACGTCAGTCCCATTACGTCAATCAATCAGCTTTACCACTTTTGCCGGGATGACCTACGCCAATCTAAGTAGACGCTTAGTCGGCTTTGCTATTAGTAAAGATCTCATGATAGCAAATCATGATAGCATCAGCGGTTACCTTAACTGCGACGATGGACTAATTAAAGTATAGAATAGACCGACAAAAACTATTGATTAGTTTAAAAGTTATTTCTATCTCACTATTTAGATGTTGAAATACCTTTACATGACTCTTTTACATGAGCATGCTATAAGCAACAAGAAACACTTACTTTTTTCTATATTATTATACTATTTATTGTGTTACTTACTGTACAGATAGCATTATGAATACCAGTTGTTGTTTTGCCGATAATGATACCGACTTACTCAACTTACCTACTCCCTATATCCACCATGGCCCGTCTATAACCTACCTCACCAATAGTGAGAAAATGCGTTAGGTTTCCAGATAGTTAAAGCGCAGATAAACCCCGCTGTAAATCCGCTTTTATATCCTCTACATCTTCAAGCCCAACAGCAACACGAATTAAACTATCACTGATACCAGCTTCATTTCGTTCTTCTGGTGTTAATCGGCTATGGGTGGTCGACGCAGGATGCACAATAGTGGTTTTGGCATCACCGAGATTAGCAGTGATAGACACTAGGCGTGTGGCATCTATAAAACGCCAGGCAGATGATTGCTCGCCGGTAACCTCAAAAGCTAACACACCGCCAAAGGCAGTTTGTTGATCTTTTGCAAGTTGATGGCCCGGATGGTGAGGTAAGCCGGCATAAAACACCTGTTTAATCCCTTTTTGTTGATCTAACCACTGTGCAAGTTGCAATGCATTGGCACTGTGGGCCTCCATTCTTAAGCGTAGTGTTTCTAACCCTTTTAGAAACACCCAGGCATTAAAGGGGCTTAATGTCGGACCGGCAGAGCGTAAAAAGCCTAACACCTCTTCCATCTGCTGCTTAGGCCCTATCACGACACCGCCGACACAGCGGCCCTGTCCATCCAGATACTTAGTAGCCGAGTGCACCACAATATCAGCGCCTAAGGCCAACGGTTGTTGTAAAGCCGGCGTACAAAAACAATTGTCCACCACGAGCAGTGCACTATGTTGGTGTGCTAAGGCAGCGAGCGCCGGTATATCTGCAATTTCTGCCAACGGGTTGGATGGGGTTTCTAAAAATAACAGTCGAGTGGTGGACTTGATGGCACTCTGCCAACATTCAAACTGGGTAGGTTCAACGAATGTTGTCTCTACACCAAATTTCTGCATAAACTTATTAAACAACACAACTGTTGTGCCAAAAACACTGCGAGAACAAACCACATGGTCACCTGATTTTAGGAGCGCCATACAGGTGCTTAAAATAGCTGCCATACCTGAAGATGTTGCAACCGCTTGCTCTCCGCCTTCTAACGCGGCGATCCTGTCCTCAAAGGTCCTTACGGTCGGATTAGTATAACGTGAGTACACATTACCAATATCGTCTCCAGCAAACCTTGCAGCTGCCTGCGCAGCTGACTCAAACAGGTAGCTCGATGTGGTAAATATGGGCTCAGCATGCTCACCTTCATGAGTTCTGACTTGACCGCCACGCACTGCCAAAGTATCGAGTTTAGCGTCCTTTAACGCTCTTTCTCGTGCTTCTAACAGTTCTGCCTGTTGCTGTTCCAAATCGGCATCCATGGTATTATCTCAACGCAAAAAATAGCATATAACGCGACAACTAGTTTTACAGTTAATCATCGCTCTCATCATTGTGCAACCCAATAGGAATTTCATCGTGCTCTTTATCACGCATGGACTTGCTCTGGTCGTTGCGCTCGGCATCAACCTTACTTAAATAGGTCTCGTCAATATCGCCAGTAACATACTGGCCATTAAAGACAGCACAGTCAAAGCGTTTGACCTCAGGATTGCCTTCGCCGGAGCTCGCCACTAAATCCTCTAAATCTTGATAAACCAACCAATCTGCTCCAATAGCTTCACAAACTTGTTCTTCAGTTTGGTTATAGGCAATTAACTCTGTCGGCGACGGCATATCGATACCATATACATTGGGATATTTAACGGCCGGTGCAGCAGAAGCGAAATACACTTTTCTGGCACCCGCCTCCCGTGCCATTTGCACAATTTGTTTGCAGGTGGTGCCCCTTACAATCGAATCATCAACTAACAGCACAACCTTATCCTGAAATTCCAATTCAATTGGGTTAAGCTTCTGGCGTACAGATTTCTTGCGCTGACTCTGGCCAGGCATAATAAAAGTGCGGCCAATGTAGCGGTTTTTCACCAACCCCTCACGAAATTTTACCCCTAAATTATATGCCATGGCCTGCCCCGCGACCCGACTGGTGTCAGGAATGGGAATTACCACATCGATATCATGCTTAGGCATCAGGCGAAGAATTTTTTCCGCTAATTTCTCACCCTGTCGCAAACGCGTTTTATAAACGGAAATACCGTCCATAATAGAATCAGGTCGAGCAAAATAGACATGCTCAAAAATACAAGGGCTTAAGCTAGTCTTTTCAGCACATTGTTGAGTGTGTAATGTACCTTCGCTATCAATATAAACCGCCTCCCCCGGCATCACATCACGCACCAATTCAAAACCTAGTACATCAAGCGCCACACTCTCGGATGCAATCATATATTCCGGGCCAGCAGTTGTGTCTCGCTTACCAAATACTAACGGTCGAATACCAAAAGGATCGCGAAAAGCAACAATCCCATATCTTGCCATCATGGCAACAACAGCGTAGGCACCACGACACCGGCTGTGAACTTGTGACACGGCATTAAAAACGTCAATAGGCGAAGGCGACAATTTACCAATACGCTGCAATTCGTGTGCAAAAACATTTAGCAGAACCTCAGAATCTGAATCCGTATTAACATGTCGTAGATCCGCCTTAAAAAGCTCTTCACAAATAGTATCAGAATTAGTGAGATTGCCGTTATGCGCCAGACTAATACCATAGGGAGAATTAACGTAAAAGGGTTGGGCCAAGGCAGGACTTGGACTACCAGCGGTGGGATAGCGCAAATGGCCAATACCCATATTACCTACCAAACGTTGCATATGACGAGACCGAAAAACGTCACGGACCAACCCGTTACCCTTACGCTGGTGAAGAAAGCCATTCTCACAGGTGTGAATACCCGCTGAATCCTGCCCCCGATGCTGTAATACAGTCAACGCATCATAGAGTGACTGATTCACATCGCTTTTACCCACCATTCCAACTATACCGCACATACTTTATTCACCACGAGTCATTTAAACTGATTAACGCTGCTGTAACTTGCAATCAAAGGTTATTCAAACCCCTAATCATTTAAAACCAGTAACTTAAAATAGTCACCACGTTTCATCTTTATTAGCGATACAATTTATAATTGTGTTATTAAAAATCAGGTACCGTTTTAAAATCAGATGCCGTTTTAAAATTAAGCACCGTTTTGAAACGACTAAGATCTGGTGCAACTCGATAGGCCCACTCTTTTACAACTGCAAAATGTGGAATTAATTGAGACTGCTGCCAAGAAACTCTTTCAGTAACAAACCCAAGTTTAGGGAGCAAAATCACGCAGACTAACACTATTACCAACCCCCGCGCCGCACCAAATACTACACCAATTATTCTATCGGTAAACTTCAAGCCTGAGACCTTCAACAGTTGTCCAACGGTGAAGTTGACCAAAGCACCAATAATTAATGTGGCAATAAATAGTAGCAAAAATGCCACCAACTCACGCAGAGCCGGCATGCTAACAACGCCGACCAGCAGTGTAGACATATCATTTCTGAATGTCATGGCAATAAAGACGGCGGCAGCCCAGGCAAACAATGATAACGCTTCTTTCAAAAAACCCCGCCTTAAACTAATCAAACTCGACAATGCAATGATAGCTAGAATAACCCAATCAACCCAATTTAGCATATGCAACCTCTCGTTTACCTATACATGTCAGTGCGTCCCACCAAATGCCTAGCAACGCCATTCAATACAGACAATGCTAAACCTGGCTGAACTTATCAACTGTCTGCGCGAAACTTGATTATCAGGGAGCTCACGTTCAGCTCTTTATCAATCGTTTCTTTTATCATTTGAGCACGGCGCTTTTCTAGTTTAGGGCCGACATAAACACGAGTACTTTCACCATTTTGATGACCACTATGGCGGGTAAATGCTTTATACCCCTTGCTTAGCAGCGTTTGCTTTAATTTTTTAGCTCGTTCTTTATCTTTAAAACTAGCCACTTGAACGACCCATGCATTGGGAAGACCATCCGCCGCAAGAACTTTATTGGTGGAGGTAACGTTGGGGGCGCGTGTCTCAGCTTTTGAGGCAGCTGTTTCAGTTGGTTCTTCTGATTTCTCAACACTGGCCACAGGCGCTTGAGTAACTTGGTCAACACTAGTAGCAGTGGTAGATTTGTGTTCTTCTTCACCAACCAAGCGATAATCATTTTGCGGTTTAACTGGCACCTCTGGCACCGTGGAAGGTCTTTGCGGCTGAGGAATGGTGACCTGTAATGGCGGCGGCGCTGCGGGAATATCGCTAGTATTTAGCGCAAATTGTTCGGCGTTATCAGGATCAAAAATCATTGGGATAAAGATTACCGCACACGATATCAAAACGATAGCACCAATTATTCGCTGTTTTAGAATCTCATCCAATGTCTTAACCTCAACTGTCCTAGCCTCAACTGTCCTAACCTTAACTGCCCCTAGCCTCAAATATCGCTAATCGAAAGCGATCATTTTTTAGTAGCTGGTAGCCGACATTAATAGTAGCCAATCTGGTTACTATTTATAACAAAGGCAACACTTCTGCAACTGTAAAAAATGAACCAAATACTAACACGATGCCGTTGTTTTTCTCAGCTTCAGCGATTGCCGACTGAAACGCACAATCAACCGATTTACCTTCATCTATAACTGTTTGATCAACACCCAATACCGAGAGTTCCCGCATCAAAACCTCACAGGGGGCTGCGCGCGACTGCTGTTTTATCTTTGCCAAATACCACGCCGTAACATAGGGTACCAAGGGAGATAATACACCAGCTATGTCCTTATCGCCCATCATGGCCGTTATCGCATAAACAGCAGGCCTATCTAATGATGCGATACAAGACGCCAAATAACCGGCAGCGGCTGGATTGTGGGCCACATCCAAAATCACCAGTGTTCTGCCGTATTGGACCTGCTGAAATCTACCAGGTAGGGTAATGCTGCTCATGCAAGTCGCTAACAGATCATTGT
>JANQMK010000158.1 GCA_028280085.1 Pseudomonadales bacterium | reverse complement strand
CATTCACCGTTAGCTTTAATTTCAATATCGATATCGCCGCTTAACGGAGGATTCCAGCGCTCAAAACCTGGCGGCACACCGTCTCCACCAGCAGCATCGTTTTCCTTCAATTGATTGATGATCTGTTCTTTTACTTTATCATCGGACATCTCTTCACTCCGAAAAGGCACAAACCTGTCGCTGGGGGTTATTGTATTATATTACGTGATAGCAGATACAGCAGATCAACGTTACACAGATTTGTAGGCAGGGTAATAGCGCTATTGATATTGAACCTGCGCGCTAATTAATTCAGCATATTGTTGTAGGGGCTTGATTAGTAGCTCATCAGGCCTATCATCATACAGCGTGAATAGACCACTTTTTACGTAGAGATAACCGACATCTACCACGTATTCAGCATGTGTATCTATAAGCAATATTTTAAGGCCCAGCTCGTCCAAACCAATCTTCGCTAAATCGTCATGGTTACGATAATCTTCTTTGCTATTCAGCCTATCATGCCATTTCGTTACGGTGGCAAAGACAAAGAAATCTGCATGGTGGCGATGTGCACTTTTTAAAGCTTGATCATAGCTCTCTAATTGGTAGCCTTGCATAACATGGCGAAATTTAGGAGTAAGAGTATCAGCTAGAGATTGAGTGATCTTACGACTGATGTTTTTACCTTCACTATTATGTGTCATCGGCACGTATAACGATACATCCGGTGGTAAGACTACGCCACGTGTACGCTCTACTCGGTAATGGTCTATTAACTTTAATTCACGACCGAAATCACCGCTGACTTGGGCCATGTAGGTGGGAGAGCAACTCACCATAAGCATGATACTTGTGACTATAACTCCAGCAAAAATAATCACCCTTGGCGACCTGGTCATGACCGTCATCCTTTTGACAACAACAACACATAATAGCTATTAAAAATGCAAAAGAAGTGCCAAGGACGCTCACGAGGTTATGCTTAGGAAGCTATCAATCCCGGTTATTAAACGCTCTAAAGCACGCAAAAAAGCTGGTCAGAGCCAGCTTTTTTGCGTGCTTTAACTTCGATAAAACAGTGGTTTTTATTGGATACTAATGATTAACGAGGTGGTGCGGAGTAGCTACCCTACTCCGACCGGTTACGTCGATTACCCATTTTGACGCCGATATCTAGAATAAACTGCATAAACTCTTCCCTATGATTATCAAGCTTATCTTCAAAAAACTTTGAATGGTTAAGTGCTACCGCCCCTTGTGCCAATGCCCAGGCTGCCAGGTAATGAAAGGCAGGGTCCACGTCTTCTAGCAACCCTTCGCCAATGCGCACCCGTATGATTTCTGCCAGCCCTTCTAGATTAGAGCTACGAATCCCATGCAGCTCAGCTATCATTTCCGGCACTGCACCTAATGCTACTAATTTCTCTTCTAAACGCTGGAATAAGTGATCCTTTTCATTGTGTTTAATACGAAAAGAAAGATAAGAGCGGGCCACAGCCCCCTTCGCATCACGTTCCTTTTCTTCTACCATAGCCTCATTAATAGCCTGCGAGAGCTTACGCTCATAATCAATCATGAGACGAAGATAAATTTCGGCTTTAGAGTTGAAGTGTTTATAGATAGTCCCTTTACCGATACCGACTTTGTCTGCAATAAGTTCTACCGTAACTTTTTCGTCGCCATATTCCAATAAGAGATCTAATGCAGTAGTCAGTATCTCTTCTTCTCGCTGCCTAAATTCTTGAGATTTCCGCAACATTTTATCCATTGTCATTTCCTTAAACATTACCACTATGCTGAACAATAATTAGAACAACACGCTAAAAATTAGTCAACGGCTATTTTGACAAGACGGTTAATTCTCTAAGATATCCCTCCTACTAACAAGCAATAAAACACCAGCTTTACTCTACAATGCTATTTCTTTTTGTTATAAATAACCCATCGTTTGCGTTTTTTTTGGCCGCTTAATAGCCAAACTTAACCGGCTGAGCTATATTTTTTAGTATCTGTTTAATAAAGAAAAATCGGTTAGACCGTAGTGATTAGGGCAGATTGCCTGGACAGAGATGCTTTTGACAGAAGTTTGAAGACAAGGGTTTGAATAAAAGCAGCGTCACTGATACGGTGAGATATAAAGTACATAAAGTGCCAAAGTACTTGGTCCACCACTGTAAACTCAACTGATTTTTTAAGCCCAAATTAATAGGTTTAAGTAATTGAGCAGATAGTTACAACACATAAACTATTTGGTACCAATAATGGCCAATTGGCTTGCACACATAACAAATCCAATTATTCGCTGGCTCAACAAAGAAAGACCGCCGGCCGACTTTCCGCTTTGTGATTTTGAGCGTATTTGGTATGAGGTAAAGCCGTGCGATGTCATTTTAGTAGAAGGACGCTCTCGCGTCAGTGACGTCATCAAACTGATTACGCAAAGCCCCTGGTCACATGCTTGCCTATACATCGGCAGAATCCATGATATAGAAGATCCTACTATCCGAGAAACAATCGCCAAACACTATCAAGGCTGGTCAGAAGATCATCTTATTATTGAAAGTCAATTGGGTTTAGGCACCGTTATTCGGCCACTGTCAGTTTACAAAAACGATCATCTCAGACTGTGTCGGCCCAGCGGCATCACCTATAAGGATGGACAGGAAGTGACACGATATGCGGTTGAGCACCTGGGGTTCGATTATGATGTTAGACAAATATTTGATCTATTTCGCTTACTCTTTCCTTGGTTTATCATGCCGCGACAATTTCGTTCAACACTATTCCGGCATCATGCGGGCGGCACTACCCGTACGGTTTGTTCGACCATGATTGCCCAGGCATTTGGCTCAATTCAATTTCCAATACTACCGCTAGTGAAACATTCAGATGCTCAGGGAGTCCAGGTATTCCGTCGTAACCCCAAACTATGCACTCCGAGTGATTTTGACTATTCGCCCTACTTTGAAATAATTAAATACCCATTTCTGGATTTCCAACATCAAGCCAATTATCGACTTATGCCTTGGACTGGTGCGGGCAGGCTAACGGGTGAAGAATCAAAATCTTATGTTTCCCCATCATTTGGTAGGCAAGACCACTTTGAGGGAGATAGTGCCGATACAAAACACAATCGCGAGAATACCGATAACGGTCGCCCCGCTCCGAACTCACCTTTCTAGTAGTCTCGCCATAGTAATCATCAACTATTAAACAATAACGCGAATACTAATAACGCCATCTAATGCCGCAATAGCATCGATAACATCTTTAGATGGGTTGGAGTCAACATCAATAATATTATACGCCACATCTTCACGGCTCTTGTTTAGCATGTCAATAATATTGAGATTTGCATCTGCTAAAATAGATAACACACTACCTAAAATCTTCGGCACATTATCATTGGTAAAGGTAAGGCGTGTGCCGCTAGCTCGGTCCAACGATAACGCTGGAAAGTTCACAGAATTAGTGATATTGCCGTTCTCAAGAAAATCTATGGTCTGACGAGCAGCCATGACTGCGCAATTATCCTCTGCTTCTTCAGTACTAGCGCCAATATGCGGCATCAAAATAACATCATCACGCCCCTGTAAACAGGGAGCAGGAAAGTCACTGACATATGTTGCTAAATGGCCATTTTCAAGCGCATCAGCAATAGCTTGCACATCGACAATTTCTCCCCGAGCAAAATTCACTAATCGACTGCCGGGCTTAAACGACGATAACAAGTCCGCATTAATCATACCCTTCGTCACCTCAATAGCAGGTACGTGCAAAGTAATAAAATCGGCGTTGGCAACCAGGGATTCTACACTTTCCATTTTCTTTACCGCACTAGGCAAACGCCAAGCGGCTTCAACCGAGATAGCTGGATCACAACCCACTACCTGCATACCTAAGCTCAGCCCCATCTCAGCAACCATTGAACCAATGGCGCCTAAGCCAATCACACCAAGGGTCTTCCCCATCAACTCAGTGCCTTTAAACTGCTTCTTATTCGCTTCAACCACCTTATTCAACTCAGCAGAATCTTGAATATCTAAGCTATTAACGTAAGCAATACCCTGCGATATACCGCGAGCACCCAACATCATGCCCGCAAAAACCAGTTCTTTTACCGCGTTAGCATTGGCTCCCGGCGTATTAAAAACAACTACACCGCGTGCCGTCATGTCACTGACAGGAATGTTATTGGTACCGGCACCCGCGCGAGCAATACACTTTACGCTAGCTGCTACATCGGCAGCAGCTAATTTATGACTGCGCAGAATGACGGCATCGGGATTAACAATATCATCTGCTAATTCATAAGTACTCTGTGCAAATTGCTCCAGACCTTTTGCTGAAATTTGATTAAGCTTCTGTACCTTAAACATAGTCACTCCTGGGGTGTAGCCTTACAACACTGTCGAGATTTTCAAGTTCCAAGTATTTGTCGGGTTGGTCTAAAAACCATCGAATGTGGACAAGCGCCAACCATGATAAATAGCCGAGCAATTATACGTCCACAAATTAACAATTTGCAGTATTTAAATAACTAAATCAGTAAAAATCTAAGCTTATTAACTAAAAATGTTTATAAACAGTTAAAGCTAATATAGGGGGAAACCGACTTATCGGTGACCATACCTCTGTAGTTAGAATGTATTAACATATAAAAATCAACAGAATAGATCACCAACCGCTCATTTTAAGTCTAATCTACTACCAATCTCGGCCAAAAATAGTAAATACAGGCTATAATTTGAATGGTCTACCAAAATATATACCCGTTGCTACTCGCCGGTCAGGAAGCTAATTATGACAAAGTACAACAATAGTCAGCTCGAGGAATTAGCCCAGTTAATCCAAGAAGCAGATTGTTTATTAAGCAATTCGAAGACTCTAGATCTTGACTCATTTCAAACGAAGAGCCGTTTTGACTGGCAACTTGACAGCATAGACCACTGCGAACGCCATAACATTGTTCGTAAGTTCATTCAGTTGATGGAAAACATTGATACCCCCAGTACCACTAAAGAATTTTCGGAAGAGGAAGTCATTGCCCAACTTAGGCTTCGCATTCAACCTCTGTTTGCTCTCTCAAAAGAAATGGCATCACAAAGGTAATACAAGGCATTAGCAAAAAACTCATTGAGCCTGGTAGTACTCAAACTAAATACCTAAGCCTTTTTTATCGGTAATCACTTAGTTTCTGTGGTCAGAACGACGCAACAGGCTCTCTCATCCGCCAGTACACACTGGTACTATTTTTTTGTTTTAATTTACAAAAAAACGTGAAAATGCCTATAAATCACGCTAGTTATTCCCTTATTCTTACTTCAATTTAGACTGCAGAGTCTATGCTTCAATCCACTTATCTATAGTGCTATAACGAGATCTGTTTTCATTTTTCTATTAACACTCGCATTCAAATACTAATTAGGTACGGAGGTTAATTGGTGGACGTTTTAAAACCAACTAACTTAACTCGGTTTCTCAGCTTTTCCTTGATTTTGTTCTTTTCGCTTTATTCCATCTTTGCTAGTACCAACCTCTCGGCTAAACCAGCCATTAAATCAAACAAAGCGACAACAACACTATTACTCGACGCTGCTAAAACCAAACAACACATTGTCGCTGTTGGTTGGCGTGGACATATTGTTTTGTCTAACGACAATGGCAAATCTTGGCAGCAAGTTATTCCCGACACCCAATTTCTTCTCTCAGCAATTGTCTTTATCAATGACAATCTAGGGTGGGCTGTAGGCCATAACAGTACCATCATCAAAACCGATGATGGCGGCTTGAGTTGGAAGAAACAATATGAAGATGTTGATTTAAAAAAAGCGTTGTTTGACGTTTGGTTTAGCGACCCACTTACCGGCTGGGCAGTGGGTAGTTTGGGTCTCGTTATGCATACCACTGACGGCGGTAGACACTGGCAAGACATTAGCGATGCGCTCTACAATCCCGACCAATATCATTATTATGGCATTGAAGGTTCAAGCGATGGCCATATTTACATAGTCGGAGAACGAGATTTTACCATGGGTGGCGGATTGATTTTTCATTCAAAGAATGCTGGACAAACTTGGCGACAATTACCACCTACATCACCAGGCACACTATTTGGGGTCACTATTTCACCGATTGACGCCAATGTCTACGTCTACGGTATTCTAGGCAACTTATACCGCTCAAAAGATGGCGGCAACAGTTTCAATAAAATAGCACTGGCAACCAGAGAAACAATAACAAATCTAAAATTTGGTAACCGCAAGCAAATCATAGCAGTCGGCGCCAAAGGTCTTGTCATCAACAGCAATGATGGCGATAACTTTGATTTGCGTTACGAACCAGCTAGAAACGATTTTACCGCCGTATTGCCAATTGACGCCAACCATGCACTCGTCACTGGCCCGGCAGGTCTTGCTAACGCTAAGTTGCCCTAAATGGATAGCTGAAAACAAGGAAATATATGACTAACCATTTAATTATCCAAAAAATAGAACAGGTCTTTTTTTCAAATCGCCCATTTTTTTTAGCCGTGTTCGCTTTAATAACGGTATTTTTAGGATGGCAAGCATTGCAGTTAGAAGTCAATGCCAGCATGTTAAAGACCATGCCGTATAAACATGAATTCGTAACTAATTTTTTGAATGAAGTCAAACCTAAGATGGGGCCCGGCGCAGCTAATCAGGCAAGCAAAGTCAGAGTGGTTGTCTCAACAACCAAAGATGATATCTTTACTAAAGACTACCTCTTAGCTTTAGAAAAAATTCACGAAACTATATTTTACATTCCTGGTGTAGACCGTGGCGGATTGTTATCTTTGCGTTCGCCAACCCCCCAATGGATACGTATAACGACTGACGGAGTCGAAAACGGCGTTCTTATGCCTAACCAATTTACTGGTTCCGACGAACAACTTGCTCAAATTAAACAAAATGTCATCGACTCTCCTTACCGGCCTTTTTTAGTGGGCAACGATTTTAAATCAAGTGCAATCATTATACCCTTGCTAAGCTATGACTCTGAAACAGGTGAAGAAATTGACGCTGTTACATTTTCTCAACACTTAGAAAACAAGGTACGACAGCAATTTCAATCAGACAGCATTAAAATTCACATTATCGGCCAAGTCAAAATACTCGGTGATATTATAGCCGGCGCGATTGGCGTGATTCAGTTCTTCGGCATTGCCTTCCTGGTAATAACCTGTGTTATTTTTTGGTATAGTCGGGACGTCGCCAGCACCTTAATTTTAGTGTTTTGTTCATCTATCGCTGTGATCTGGCAGCTCGGCATCGTCAAACTCTATGGCGGTAGTATTGACCCCTACACACTGCTTCGACCGTTCCTTATTTTTACCATCAGCGTCAGTCATGGCGTCCAAATGATTAATGCAGTTGGACTGCAGAGAATCAGCGGCGACAACGGCTTAACGGCTGCAGCTAAAAGTTTTCAAACTTTATTGATACCAGGGTGTTTAGCATTGATCAGTGACGCCATAGGTTTCCTGGTGTTGCTGCAAATTGATATTCCTATTATTCTAGATTTAGCCATTGGCGCAGCGGCGGGTGTAGCCGTTATCATCTTCACCAATATGTTTCTACTACCGGCTATGTTGTCTTATGTGGACACAAGTGCAGGCACTATACGAAGGCTGGCAAGAATCGAATGTAGTCGAGATACGTTTTCACATATCGGGGCAAAGCTAGCAACCAAGCGAGTAGCAATATTTACCGTTACTATAGCCATTCTACTTTATATCCTCGGCATTTTAGGTGGAAAAGATGTCAAGTTAGGTGACTTTGAGCCAGGCGCTGCTGAGCTACACCAAGATTCAATCTATAATCAGGACCAAGCTTACATAGATCAACATTACACTATCGGTACCGACGAACTCATTCTCTTTATTTCAACCTATGATGACCATGCGGCATCAGGAGAAGTCGTACATACTGTTGATCAGCTAGAATGGGCTTTACAAAACACTCTTGGGGTTATCGATACCCAATCGGTTGCCTCTCATACTCGTTATAAATTAACTCACTTTTACGATCTCAACTGGAAATGGTATGACTTGCCGTTGGACGACCATGCTGTTTACGATATCGCTCGTAAATTTCCCGGCAACAACCCAAATCTGAGTTTAACTATCATGAAAATCATTCTCGCCGACCATAAAGATGAAACCATGGTACGTGTAGTAGATTTGATCGAGAATTTCGCCAACGATTTCGGTAATGAAAAAATGCAATTTATTCTAGGTGGTGGCAGCATTGCAAAGGATTATGGTACCAATAGAGTCATCGCCGCTGCACAAGCACCAATGTTAATGACTGTACATATTATTGTAGTTTTACTTTGCTGGATGACCTTTAAATCATTACGCGCTGCCATCTGTATTGTCGTACCACTAGCACTAACAACAGTGCTCACCCACGCCCTAATGGCCCAGTTGGGCATCGGTTTAAAACTAGCAACCTTACCTATTGTCGCATTAGGTGTAGGCATTGGCGTCGACTACGGCATCTATATCTTCGGCCGTTTTAAAACACTGCTAGCTCGAGGTATGGATGTTAAAACAGCTTATTTTTATACCTTAAAGATCACTGGAAAGGCGGTAGGCTTTGCTGGTCTCACCTTATCACTGGGCGTCAGTACTTGGATTTTTTCTGATCTAAAATTTCAGGCCGACATGGGGCTCATGCTGACCTTTATGTTTATGTGTAATATGGTTGGCGCTATTACCATACTGCCAGGGCTCGCGGTATTACTTATAAAAACTGACCGCGCTACCTGCAACAGCAACAAAAACATTTCACTTGCCGAGCTGATGAAGGAACACTAAACAATAACTAGGGCACCTCTGAATAATGAGGAGATGTCCTAGAATTAGCGCTCAAAACTAAATCCAGTTAATATCTAATCAAACCACTTGCTACAGTCCATATATTGCCCAGTTTAT
>JANQMK010000108.1 GCA_028280085.1 Pseudomonadales bacterium | reverse complement strand
ATGACGGTGCCACAGAGGTCACAGATACCAGCCAGTTTTTATTTCGTTACGACTACTTTGATGAGTCGCGATCTTTTGGCAAAGGACAATCAGGTTGGTATGTCGTGCGGGTAAAAAACCCGGATGACTCCGCGCGTATCGCTAAAGAAATCGATGCCTTATTTGCTAACTCTGCGGCCGAAACTAAAACGTCAAGTGAAGAAGAATTCAACAAAGGCTTTGCTAAACAAATGGGCGATATAGGTGCGATCATTCGCGGGATACTAGGGGCTGTATTTTTTACTATTTTACTCGTGGTTGGTAACACGATTACTCAGTCAATCAGAGAACGCTCCCATGAGATTGCAGTACTGAAAACCATAGGCTACAGCGATATGCTTATTTGCACATTCGTATTAGCTGAAACGCTATTCCTTATCTTAATCCCGGCTTTAGCGGGCATGCTAATCTCATCAGCCATGCTCGGCCAAATGTCAGTTGCGTTACAGAACTTCTTACCCTACTTGGCAATACCGGCCAGCAGCTGGTTATTAGCTGCTGGCATCACCCTCGGATTAGCCATTATCACCGGCCTGCCACCCGCACTCTATGCGATGAAACTAAAAATTATTGACGCCCTGGCGGAGGTATAGGTCATGTCCATTTTCATTCAAATTATTACTATAACACTTATGAACATCCGTAATATTCCCACACGATTGGGCTCATCGATCGTCGCTATTGTCGGCGCCGCGGGTGTTGTCGCTGTATTAGTCGCAGTAATGGCGATGGTTGTCGGCTTTGGCAAAACTATAGACGCAGCAGGTGATGTAAACCATGCCATCGTACTGCGCGGTGGTTCAAATTCTGAATTAACAAGCGGCATCTCCGGCGCCAACATTGATATTATCAAAAATGCCCCCGGCATAAGAAAACACAATGCTAACGCCTTGATGGCACCTCAGGTGCTTGTCGTACTCGATGTGCCCAAACGCGGTTCCGCTTCTGACGCTAACCTCTCTTTGCGGGGAGTAACCGCTGAAATCTACACTATTTTAGAAAGCTTTCAGATTGTGGAAGGACGCCTGCCCACAGCAGGTAAAAGAGAACTAATCGTCGGTAGGACCGCCGCTTCTCAGTTTGCCGGTCTGAGTGTCGGCAATACGATTGGCTCTAACACCAATACCTGGAAGGTAGTCGGTATTTTCTCTGACAACGGCAGTATTAGGGAATCCGAAGCCTGGGCGGATGCAGCAGTCGTGCAAGATGCCTATCGCCGTGGCAATTTTTTTAATTCAGTGCTATTAAAGCTTGAATCTCCCGATGCTTTAGTCATGCTGTCAGACGCATTGGCTCAAGATCCGCGGTTAGATGTCTCCGTGGTAAGAGAAACCGACTATTATAAAGAGCAGTCGAGAGGGTTAACAACCTTCATTTCTGTATTAGGCTACACTGTTGCATTCATTATGGCTATTGGCGCCATTTTCGCTTCGGTAAATACCATGTACAGTGCCATTTCAACGCGTAGTAGAGAAATAGGAACGTTACGTGCTTTAGGCTTCGGCAATGCGCCGATAGTTATTTCCGTCCTAATCGAAGCGGTTTTACTAACGGTTATCGGTGGCATTATTGGCGGCACACTCTCCTATATCGTATTCAACGGTGTGACCGTATCCACTCTAAATTTTGAGAGTTTCTCACAGGTTGCCTTCGCATTTGCTGTCACACCAGAACTACTATTAACCGGTATCAGCTGGGCTATTGTCATCGGTTTACTTGGCGGTTTGTTCCCCGCCATTAGAGCTGCTAGCATTCCCATCACGGCAGCGCTTCGACATAATTAGACAGTTGTTTTCTTTCAGACAATTGTTTTCTATTAAACCTTTGTTTTCTATTAGATAATGACTTTCTCTTAACAACCAACCTCACACAGATTCAGCCTCATAAGAGTTGACGTGGGGTTGGTCATTAGTTTGACTGTGAGAATCTTGTTTTTTATGCCCGGCATCAGCCACTGTGTAGAACCACATCTGACCGACTTCTTTAGCAATAACGTCGCGAGCGACAAAACTACCCTGCCCGTTAGCAGCTGCCAATAATTCTTGCTTGCTTTGAGCAATACTCATGGTGTAAGGGTCTATCGGCATATCAATGGGCGTGCCTTTGAAACGATTAAATACCAGAGCAAACAATGCCGCCGCTATCTCCTCCAATATTCGCAAATTCTCTGCTAGCTTTTCTATAAGTACCGGTTCAGAATACTGATGCTCCATCTCGACATGCAAATTATATAAATAGGTTAAGCTTAGTGGTTCAATAAACATTCGTTGTAGCGAGTATGAATCACCATTATCCAATTCATACCACCCTAAGAAAAAGGCTTGTACTTGCTCGTTCAGACGTGAAAACTTCTTACCAATACAATCCGGTGTAGCAAATAACACTTGAATTAGATCTTGGTTGGTGTAGACACCGTTGCAGAACATAGGTACCGGAACTGCCCAGTAATTTGCAGTATCCCAAAGTATTTTTGCCACTGTAATCTGGGTGTTACCAAAGAGCGTGTACTTGTCTTGATACAAGGTCAACCAACGCTGAAATAATTCTATATAGGTCTGTTCATATAAAAACACTCGCTCATCGATTTGCTCTTGGGAATGGTCCCTTAAAATAAGATCCGTCAAAAAAGTATTACTGAAGGCAATAAAGTCAGTACCAGGTGAATAAAGTGGATCCAAAAATGCGCCAGCATCGCCGGTCACGCCCCATCGCTTATGAGAAAAGAAACGACCACAGTCATGGGCATAATGCTTCAACATACGAAAATCCATGAGGTCATCATGCCGCAAAGCCAACTGTTTCGCCGCGATGGGTTCATGATCTGCCATCCATTCCAAGGCCTTTTCAAAACTATTATAAGTATTAATATCGTGATAACGAGGATCTGCCACGATCCCGACACTGGTACTACCCGTTCCTAACGGAATCAGCCATACCCAATAGCCCTGCCCCATCAAATGCACAGTTGCTAAACGTCGAAATCCCGGTTTTACCTTTTCTTTCCAACTAGTCTGCTCAGACCAATCGTCGACATCTACCTCTCCACGCAAACGGAACCAAACTGCATTAATATTATGGTCTAAACTCTTCTCAAATCCTAAATGGCGTTTTAGTAAACTGCCCCGCCCCGTCGCATCCACAACCCACCTACCGGAGACGGACTGTAGCTTGCCCTTTTCGACAAAGCTGACTTGATGTAGCCCGTCATCAACAATATTGACTTTTTTAACACTGGCTCCCAATAAAGTAGTAACCCTAAGCGCCGAGATATGCTGTACCAAATCATTCTCCAAACGACCGCGATCCAGCTGATAACTGTGTATGGGTAAATTATTTTTTGCACCAAATTCAACTCTGTTCGCTAGTTCAAGTTCATGTTGCGGTGTAAAGAAATAGCGCAATCCTTGTTTTTGTAAATGTACCTCTTCCAAATAGTCCCTTAAACTTAGCACATCACTTAAATAGTACATGCCGAGTTCAACGGTCGACTCGCCCACTTTGTGTGCAGCTTCTGGCGCAGCTTGAGGGCGACGTTCTAAAACCAAGATACTGAGATCTGGATTACGTTGTCGCACTTGCAGAGCCAAGGTTAATCCCGCTAATCCGCCACCCATAATAACTAAGTCGTAATGTTTATCTAACTCCTTTGTTGCAATATTCATAGTTGCAATATTCATGGCACTCACGTTTATTTATCCCCTCGTTAAAGAATCTACCATCCATGCACTCTCTGCATGCAATTTGGCTTCCACACGCTTTTATAGGTACTTTTACAGTTATTATGATTACAATACAGTTACTATAGTTTCGATAGAGTTACTATAGTTACAGCACACCGTAGATACCCATTTTATAAATATGCAATTTACAAATACCCAGTTTATAAATACTCAGTTGTAAAATTTCTATACTTTCGCCAATCTGCTGACGTTACTGTAAAAATTCCTACCAGTGAGATCTTATACGTCAAATGACTAACTTCAGATCTTATTATCTAGACGATTAACTAAAACTGCATTTGTTCAAATAGTTATCGCATAGAATATTTTTGTTACACATCTTATCTTTAAAACAGGAAAAATTTCAGTATATAACCGTAAATCTTAAAAAATACTAGGTGCATCACAACAAACATAGCAACCTACGATAAACTAAGACACCTCTGAATAACTAGGAGGCACTCTAGACCTTTCGTTACCAAAACAGCCAATAGAATCTAGGTAGATGACCTAAGTTCACTAGATGTAAATTTGCTCGGCTCTACCTACTGTGGCACTGTTACTGTGCAGCAGATCTTATATTGAACAGGCTTTTCATGTAAGAAAAGTGTAGAAAAGTCGGTAGCCAAAAAAGAAAAATCGTCATCTAATTTATAAGCCGCGGGTAATCCAAATATTTAACATGAGCGTAATACAGTTAGCCAACCAATATCGGATTAGATACGGTTAATTATGGAAAGTACCGCGCTGTCTTCTGTCATAAAGTTATCACCGATAGTGCCCCTTTATGTTTTCATTTTTGCTACACACACCAGTCGTTGTATTGTCGTCAGCCAAACGATCAATATAGCAAAATCAGCAATAGGCACGAGCTGCGTAATAGGGAGAATTTCGTGAAAAACAATCAACAGCGTCCGCAAGCAACCTACAGCCCTATCGCAATCATCGGGGCTGCCTGCCGTTTTCCTGGTAACATCACTGACATGAAGTCTTTTTGGCAGGCACTGTTAGCCAGTACCGATGCTATTATAGAAGTGCCGCCAGAGCGTTGGAATATAGATGCCTTCTACGACTGGGATGGTACCTTGACAGGAAAAATGTCAACCCGACACGCGGGTTTTGTCAACCAAGCTATTGATGAAATGGATGCAGCATTTTGGGGAATTTCCCCGCGAGAGGCCGAATCAATTAGTCCCATGCAACGCTGGCTGTTGGAAGTCTCATGGGAAGGGCTAGAACAAGCCGGTCTAGTACCCGGTGATCTGAAGGGCAGTAACACCGGAGTATTCTGCGGTGCATTTGTCGAAGACGCTTCTAGCCTACTACACGTAGAAGATAGCGAATCCTATGTTGGTCCTCATACGGGCACTGGCATGGCCATGTCGATTCTCGCCAATCGCGTATCCTATCTTTACGATTTTCACGGTCCCAGCATTACGGTAGATACCGCCTGCTCAGCTTCCTTAGCAGCAGTCCATCTAGCTTGTCGCAGTTTACAGAATAATGAATGTTCATTGGCGCTAGCAACCGGCAGCAACGCTATTTTCACACCAGATTTTAGCATTTTTGAATCCCAAGCCACCATGCTATCACCAAGCGGCCGCTCCAAATCATTTGATGCAACAGCGGACGGTTATACCCGTGGCGAAGGCGCTGCTGTGGTCATTCTCAAACAATTGAGCAAAGCAATAGAAGACGGTAATCAGATACACGCTGTTATTTACGGCTCAGGTTTAAATCAAGACGGTTATTCAAATGGGCTCACTGTCCCCAATGGAGCAGCTCAGGAAGCGCTAATAAAACAGGTTTACGAATTAGCTAATCTAAAGCCGCATGATATTCAATTTGTTGAGGCCCACGGCACAGGTACGCCGGTGGGAGACCCTATTGAGATGAAAGCTATCGCCAGCGCCTATGCCGGCACGAGAACAGAAGACAATAAACTATATGTTGGCTCCATTAAATCCAATATAGGCCATACCGAAGGTGCCGCCGGCATTGCCGGACTGTTAAAAGCCAGCTGGAGTGTAAAACATCGTTGTTACCCACCAAACTTACACTTTCATCAACCTAATCCAGCCATTCCGTGGGACAAAATATGCACCAAAGTGCCCACAGAACCCGTATTTTTTCCAGACCAAACAAAGCCTTTATATGCTGGTGTAAACTCATTCGGCTTTGGCGGCACCAATGCCCATGTCATCGTTGGTGAAGCGCCGAAAACATCCTCAACCGCAGCAAACGCTGCTACTGCGGGAGATGTTAGTAAAAAACACAATTGGTTAATTCCTTTCTCAGCAAAAAGCCCGAAAGCTTTAGAAGAATACCTAATTAACTATCGTAATCTCATTCAAGAGAATACATTTCGTCAGCATGATCTACACGATTTCGCCTACAGCCTTAGTTTTCACCGCAGCCATCATGTTTATCGTCATGCCATTTTTGCTGACAACTGGCAATCACTGCATGACCAACTCAATAGTGACATTGGCCATGTCAAAAACACAGCTCAACCGCTAAAAGAACCAATTAAGTTAGCATTCGTCTATACCGGTATGGGACCACAGTGGTGGGGCATGGGCCAACAATTGTATCGACAGAACCCACAGTTTCGTGAATGTTTAACAACGCTCGATCGTGTTTTTCAAACTATCGCTAACTGGTCCATATTAGACGAAATGTTAAAAGACGAAGCTAATTCAAACATAATGGCAACTGAGTACGCTCAACCGGCAAATACGCTTTTGCAAATTGCACTGACTGAATATCTGGCAATGCATGGCGTACAACCGGATGCGGTAGTTGGCCACAGTGTAGGAGAAGTTGCTGCCGCTTACGTAGCCGGCGTGCTGTCATTACAGGATGCCCTAAAAGTTAGTTATTACCGCAGTAAATTGCAGAAAACATGCGCCAACAAAGGAAGTATGCTAGCCGTAAATTTATCTGCCAAGGCGATCTTACCCTATTTATCGTCTTGCAAAGAAGACGTTGCCATTGCAGTTATTAATAGCCCCTCCTCCATCACCTTAGCCGGCGATACCAACCACCTCAATGAAATCTGCTCGCAGCTAGAAAAAGAGGATATTTTCTGTCGCATGCTAAGGGTCGAAGTCGCCTATCATAGTCCTCAGATGGCCCCGATCAAAGCAGATTTACTCACTGCATTAGCCGACATTAAGGGGCAAACAGCTAAGTTACCCTTTTACTCTACTGTAACGGCGACGCAATATCCAGGCGAGCAGATGGATGGCGACTACTGGTGGCACAACGTCAGAGAAACGGTCCAATTTTCTGATACCGTGCATAACATGCTCGACGATCAATACAACTTATTCATGGAAATCGGTCCTCACCCGGTATTAGCTAGCGCCATAAAAGCCTGTAGTCAGCACAATAACGATGAGGTTGTCGTTTTGTCTTCGCTAAGACGAGAACAAGACGAGCAATACCATATGGATAACGCCCTAATCCAACTCTATACCACTGGTTTCAATTTATCTTGGGATAATTTATGCGCCAAAGGAAAATACCTACCACTGCTGACTTATCCTTGGCAACGTAGACAACACTGGTTTGAACCCGAATCGTCAGCCCGTCGCCGGCTCGCAAAAATTGTTCATCCACTTTTAGGGCGTCAAATAAAAAGTCAGCCCTATGTTTGGCAAACCAATCTGTCAGCCAATATACACGGCTTTTTACAAGGACATAAAATTCGCAACGCCGTTATCTATCCGGGAGCAGCTTATATTGAAATGGGCCTGGCAGCCGGCACAGAGCTATTTCAAGAATCGGTAATATGTCTAGAGAACGTTACATTCGAAAAAACGCTACTGCTTAACTTCGAACATGCAACACAACTACAATGTCGTGTTGACGAAAACAAGCAGCGTTTTAACATTGCCAGCCGAACCAACGGCAACCCCTGGGAAACCAATGCCATTGGCTTTCTATCCAACCGTTCCCTGCCAAATAAACTGAGTAAAATAGACTTAAATTACCTGCAGCAACACCTTACTAATGAGCAAAACGTAGAGGAGTTTTATCAGAATCTAGAAGAACGTCAATACCATTACAGCGGTGATTTCTGTGCCATTAAAAATATGTTTGTCAACGATGAACAGGTTCTGATTAAGTTAGATTTAGAAAAAGTTATGGCTACTGAGCAATATCAAATACATCCAGCTATATTAGATATGGGCTTACACAGTCTGCTTGGCCTACTACCGGAAGCAGATCAAGACAATCAATTCTTACCTGTCAGTATTAATCGCATTATATTCTACCCAAACAGCACTCGCACCAGCCAACCCTCCTGGGTCTATGGTCGCATCCACCAGCAACGTCATCAACAACTCATGGGTGATGTGTTCATTTTGGATCATCGTGGCAAGGTTATACTTGATATCAATACCTGTACCATCAAGATGACCAGCCAAGGCAAAGATAAATTAGCCCAAATCTACGATATAGCTTACGGCTGGCACTGGCAGAGTGATGTTAAGTTTCAACACCGGCCTGCCGCACTTGATTGGAATCCCGTACAACTTGTTGAGCAGACACTTCAAACCACACAGCGCAGCCTGAGCTTACCGGACATGGCGCTGAGAGGCCAATTGATCAATGACGTTAATTACCTCACTCACTGTTATATCGCTGAAGCACTCCTTCAACTGGGTTGGCAAGATCATATTGGCTCTATCATCG
Source organism: Pseudomonadales bacterium (assembly GCA_028280085.1). Taxonomy (GTDB): domain Bacteria; phylum Pseudomonadota; class Gammaproteobacteria; order Pseudomonadales; family JANQMK01; genus JANQMK01. Next base: position 2,284 of record JANQMK010000108.1, on the reverse strand, counting down.
ATAAGGAAAATCTATTATATGAATTCAATATCGCGCCCGAGCAAGAAGCCTACTTTTTTTCACTATTAGCGTTATTGGCCAAAGCAGACTTTTTAAAAGCCGTCGATCACAATTACATACAGCAAAAGCCCTTAGAAATGGCCAATGCCGCAGATACGTTGTCTCAGTTACTACACCAATACCCAGCAGGTCAAAGCGAGCTATTACTTACCCAACGTTGTGGCAGCCAACTAGCGGCGGTGCTACGTGGTGAGGTTGATCCATTAACATTGGTTTTTCCTCAGTATTCTAATCTGGCGGAGTATTTCTACCAAGAGTCTGTATCTCTGCGAATCAGTAATTTACATATTCAATCACTACTTGCCGCCGCCACTTCGGTCCCATCGCCCCACGGGCAGTGGCAAATTTTAGAAGTTGGCGCCGGCACAGGCGGTACCGCAACCTATACGTTACCCGTACTCTGTCCTGAAAATACTATCTACACTTACACCGATATATCTGCCACACTTCTATCGAAAGCACGCAGCCGTTTTTCCCATTATCCATTTGTTGAGTACCAGGTACTTGACATCAACGAATCACCGAAGTCGTCAGGCATTCAGTTACACACTTATGATTGTGTGATCGCCGCTAACGTAGTCCATGCAACCCGCTCAATTAAACAGTCACTCACCCACCTGCAACAGTTGCTAAAGCCCGGCGGCTTGCTCATACTGTTGGAGATAACGGAATTACCTCCCATGGTCAGCCTCATCTTCGGCCAGTTAAAAGATTGGTGGTCATTCGGTGATATAGACCTACGGCAAGATTCACCCTGCCTGGACTATGCAACGTGGCAACAACAATTGTACGACGTTGGTTTTGCCAGTGTAAATCGCATCTCCGAAGGTGAAGGCGACAAAAATTCAGTTATCGTGGCTCAAACCCCTGAAACACCAGCCACACTATACTCAGAATCATCTCGTTCAGTTACTGAATTATCAGGGCATTGGCTAGTGTTCAATAGACAGACCCCATTTGAAAAGACATTGTTAAGCCATCTGCAGACAGCTGGTGCAAACATAACTCACGTTACACCGGAACAAGACTATCAGCGTTATGAGACAACACATTATGGTATCAACCCTGCCAATCCGAAAGATTTTCATCAACTTTTTCAGCAGCTGACTGAACAAGGCATCAAACTCAACGGCATTATCTATCTATGGGCGCAAGCGGGATCAGTTACCGAATCCATATCAGCACAACACTTGCTCGACGAACAGGAACTAATTAGTTACGCTACCCTCCACTTGTTCCAAGCCGTCACTACACAAGCAGACAATTGCCCAATCTGGTTGGTAACCCGTGGGGCCGAACCATTTCGTCAAGCAACAACCAGTCTCACACAAAGTTTACTCTGGGGCGTCGGTCGGGTCGTCATGATGGAGTACCCTGATATACCGCTAGTAATGCTTGATTTAGCATCGGAACCAGGCGATGACGACATCGATATATTCTTTAAAGAGCTAGTTCAGCACGATGAAGACGAAGTGATCTGGCGTGATGGTCAACGCTATGTGCACCGCTTTGACAAACTCCCTCATTATCATGTTCAAACAATCCACAATCAATCCCTAGTGCAATGGACCAATCACACCAAACAGTTGTTGCCTAAGATCATCACCAAACCTGCCTGCCCTGACAATGCAGTACAAGTGTCAGTCGCTTGTGTCGGTTTAAGCAATAATACAGAGTCCGTGCTCGCTACAACGCTAGACGTTTCTGGTATTATTACACAGGTGGGAAAAAATGTTACGCAATACCGAATAGGCGATACCGTATTCGGTTTAGCGCCACAGCCGATCAGTTCAACCGTTACCTTATCAACTGACTATATCATTGCCAAGCCTGATGACGTTAGCTTTAATCAAGCAGCCACACTACCCACTGCCTATATCATGTTAAGAGAATTAACTCGCCTCGCTAGTGATATTGGTCCCGGCAGTCGCATACTCATTCAAGGTCCCGTCAACGCCAACAGCTTACTGCTAATTAACACGCTGAAAGATATTCAGGCCGATGTCACTATGTTAGTGAATTCAGCGGCACACTATGAATTTATGCAGTGCTATGGCGGTGTCAATCTGCTATCTCCGAACACCGTATCACTGCACAGTGAAATAATGTGCCAAGGCAAGGTAGCTAATATGGATTTGGTTATTGTCATGGGGAACGGCGAATGGTTAAAGCAGTGTTTGGAGGTGCTTCGACCCGGTGGCCAGTGTATCTTTACAGGCGAATA